>JAKZWH010000120.1:0-9107 GCA_047515615.1 Acidimicrobiales bacterium
CCCGGTGCGGAACCAGGACGGCTCCAGGCCTCGAACCACCGCGACGGGCACCCCCTTGGACTTGCCCATGACCAGGTCGGCGGCCGCCGCGATCTCGTCGGCCACCGCCACCTCGGTCACCTTAAGCTTGCGGCCCAGCGCGTCGGTGCTGCCCCTCAGGTCAACTACTGCGGCGATGCCCGCGCACCCGATGGCGGTGTCGGTCACCCCGCGCCGCCAGGGTCGGCCGAAGGTGTCTGAGATCACCACCGCCACCTCGACGCCGGAGAGAGCTCGGATGCGGTCGCGGACGCGGCGGGCCGAGCGGTCCGAGTCCACTGGCAGCAAAGCCGCGAAGCCCTCCTCGACGTTGCTGAGGTCGACCCCGGCGTTGGCGCACACGAAACCGTGGGCGGTCTCCGAGATGACCAGATCGCCCCGGCGGCGCAGCACCCGGACCGACTCTGCTTCGACCAGGGGCTTGTGGCTCAACGGATCGCCGGGATCCACCGCCGCGAGGCGGTTCTCGGCCTTGGAGACGACCTTTTGGGTGACCACCACGCAGTCGCGGTTGCGCAGCCCCTCCGGTCCGACCGCGGCGACGATCAGCGCGGCCAGGTCGTCGCCGGGGCGCACCTCGCCGATGCCCTCGACTCCAAGGATCTCCAGGCTCACGATGACACCGCGGCCGGTAAGCGAGTTCTCAGGCTCACGATGACACCGCGGCCACCGTGCGCCTGGCCAGCTCGGCCGCGGCCTCCGGCGACGACATGATCGTTGGGGCGACCACGGCCCGGACGCCGACCTCGGCCACCTCGGAGGCCAGCTCGGCGTCGGCCTCGTCGATCACCAGGGTGCCGACCACGTCCCGGTAGCGCCGGGCCACACCCACCACGCTCGCCTCCTCGCCCAGCTCGCGGAGCATCCGGGCGGCGGGGCCCTTGAGGGCCGCGCCGGCCACTATGGGCGACACGGCCACGGTTCGCTCCCGCCGAGCGGCAAGGGCCTCGGCCACGCCACCGACGGCCAGCACCGGGCCTATCGACACGACCGGGTTGGACGGCGCGATCACCACGACATCGGCGTCGGCTATGGCCTCGCGCACCCCCGGGGCCGGGCGGGCCGCCTCCACGCCGGCGAAGCGCACCTTCGATATGACGACGTCGTGGCCGAGGCGCACGAAATACTCCTGGAAGCCGACCTCGTCCCCCGAGGCCAGGGTCACCCGGGTCTCGATGCGCTGGTCGCTCGCCGGCAGCACCCGGCAGCCCAGGCCACGTGCCGCGGCGAGGCGGGCCGTCACGTCGCTGAGGCTCAGCCCCTCGCGCAGCAGGGTGGTGCGGAACAGGTGGGTCCCAATGTCGCGGTCTCCCAGGTTGAACCAGGCGTCGATCCCCAGCGCCCTCAGCTCGCTGAGCGCGTTCCAGGTCTCGTCGGCCAGGCCCCAGCCCCTGTCGGGATCTATTGCCCCCGAGAGCGTGTAGATCACGGTGTCGATGTCTGGGCTGACGTGCAGGCCGTGCAGTTCGATGTCGTCGGCCACGTTCACCACCGCGGTGACGTCGGTGGGGGGCGTTACCAGCAGCTGCCCGGCCAGGTAGCGAGCCGCGCCCACCCCGCCGGCCAGGACCGTTATCACCGGCGCGTCTCGCTCGCGGCCCCGCCGGCGGTGCCCGGCCGGCTCTGCTGCAGCGCCAGATCCGCGTCGACCATCAGCCGGACGAGCTCCCCGAAGGACGTCTCGGGGCGCCATCCGAAGGCTGCGGTCGCCTTGGACGCGTCGCCTACGAGCAGGTCGACCTCTGCGGGGCGCATGAACCTCTCGTCCATCACGACATGGTCGCGGTAGTCGAGGCCCACATAGTGGAAGGCCAGCTCGCAGAGCGTGCGCACCGAGTGCGTCTCGCCGGTGCAGATCACGTAGTCGTCGGGCTCGTCCTGCTGGAGCATCTGCCACATGGCCTCGACGTAGTCCGCCGCATAGCCCCAGTCTCTCTGGGACTCCAGGTTGCCGAGCCGCAGCTCGTCGGCCAGGCCGAGCTTGATGCTGGCCGCGGCGTCGGTGATCTTGCGGGTCACGAACTCCATGCCCCGGCGCGGGCTCTCGTGGTTGAACAGGATCCCCGAGGTGGCGTGCAGCCCGTAGGACTCCCGGTAGTTGACCGTGATCCAGTGGCCGTAGACCTTGGCTGCCCCGTAGGGGCTGCGGGGGTAGAACGGGGTCTGTTCGTTCTGGGGGACCTCCCGCACCTTCCCGAACATCTCCGACGAGCTGGCTTGGTAGAAGCGGATGTCGCGGTCGACCAGCCGGATGGCGTCGAGGATCCGGGTGACCCCCAGTGCCGTGGTCTCGCCGGTGAGCACCGGCTGGCTGAACGAGGTCTGCACGAAGGACTGGGCCGCGAGGTTGTACACCTCGTCGGGCCGGTAGGTCCGCAGGATCTCGATCATCGAGACCTGGTCGAGCAGATCGCCGGTCACGATCCGGACCCGGTCCTGGATGTGGGCGATGCGCTCGTAGTTGACGATGCTGGAGCGCCGCACCATGCCCACGACCTCGTAGCCCTTGTCCAGGAGCAGCTCGGCCAGGTAGGAGCCGTCCTGGCCAGTGATGCCGGTGATCAGGGCGCGCCTGGCCATGGCCCTACTGGCTATCGCCACGCGGCGCCAGTTGCGACCCGGCCGTTTTGAACCGCCAGCAGTCCAAGAGGTCGTCGAGGGTCTGATCCAGCGGCACCTCGGGCCGCCAGCCGGTGGCGGCCCGCAGCTTGGAGGCATCACCGCGGACCTCGGTCACGTCGACGGGGCGCAGCAGCTCGTCGTCGGCGACCATCCGCATCGGGTGCCTGGCCCGGGCGATCAGGGCTTCGGCCAGCTCCCGGACGCCCAGCGCCGTGCCGCTGCACACGTTGTAGGCCTCGCCCTGGACCCCGTGCTCGGCCAGCAGCCGGTAGGCCCGGACCACGTCGCGCACGTCGGTGAAGTCGCGGCGCGTCTGGAGGTTCCCGACCCGCACCACCTCCGCGCCGGTGCGCTCGTTGGCCGCGATTCGGGCCGCCAGCGCGGCAGCCACGAAGCGGTCGCTCTGGCCCGGTCCGAGGTGGTTGAAGGCCCGGGCCCGGACCACGTCGAGTCCGCGCCCCGCGCCGGCCTGCACGCACACCATCTCGGCGGCCGCCTTGCTCGCCCCGTAGGGCGTGACCGGGCGCATAGGGGCGGTCTCGTCGACGGGCAGGCTGGCCGGCTCGAGCCTGCCGTAGACGTCGGCACTGCTCACAACCACCACCCGGCCCGCACCGGCCCTGCGGGCTGCGTCCAGCACGTTGAAGGTCCCCTCCACATTCACCCGAAGCGTGGCCGCGGCCGCGGTGAAGCTCGCCTGCACATCGGCCTGAGCGGCCAGGTGATACACCGCGTCCGGTTGGCCTTGACCGAAGTCGGCCTCCAGCGCCTCGGGCTCGGTTATCTCAGCCTCGCTGACGATGACCTCGTCGCCCGCGGCTGCGAGATGCGCCACGAGATGGCAACCGACGAACCCGGTGGCTCCGGTGACGAGAACGCGCACGCGCGCCTACCCCACCGAGCTTCGACACAGCATCACCGCGAACTCTAGAGGCCAAGCGGATGCGCCGCAGTTCGAGAGGATTCGAAGCGCTGAGCGAGGCCGGGGCCCGAGCGGCCCGTGAGCGTAGCGAACAAGAGCGGGGATCCTAGAGGCCAAGCGGATGGGCCGCGTCGCGCGGCCGCGTGCCACACTGGTCGCGAGCCCGACGGCCCTAGGAGCTGGAGTGTCTGACACGGCGGGAGCATCCGGCCGCGATCCGCGGCGGCTGGCATCTCTGGTGGAGCCCGGCTCCACGGCCGTGCTCACCATGGAGATGCAGCGGGGGGTGGTCGGTCCCGGCGGGGTGATGCCTGCCCTCGTCGAGCAGGTCGCGGCGTCCGGCACGATCCGGGTCGCCGCCTCGGTGTGCGAGGCGGCCCGAGCCGCAGGCGCACGCGTGGTCCACTGCACGAACCAGACCCGGCCCGACGGCGCGGGCGGCGCGGTCAACTGCCGGATCCTGGGCCTCGCCGACCGGCTGCGCCGCGAGCACGGGATCGCTCCCACACAGGCCGGCACCGACGGCGCCCGGCTCGTGCCCGAGTTGGGGGAGGACCCCCGCGATCTGGTCGTGGCCCGCTGGCACGGGCTCACGCCGTTCACGTCCACTCCGCTCGACCAGACCCTGCGGAACCTCGGCATCAGGACCGTCGTGGCGACGGGCGTTTCGGTGAACGTCGGCATCCTGGGCCTGTGCCTCAGCGCCGCCGATCTGGGCTACCAGGTGGTGCTGGTGCGCGACGCCGTGGCCGGAGTTCCCGCTGGCTACGCGGAGTCCGTGATCGAGAACACGCTGGCGATGGTCGCCACGGTGGTCACATCAGCCGAACTGCTGGAGGCGTGGGCAGCAGCCTGATCGCCCAGAGGCCGAGCGGATTGGCCGCAATTCGTGAGGATTCTGCAGGGCGCTGAGCGAGGCCGTGGCCCGAGCGGCCCGTGAGCGCAGCGAACAAGAGCGGGAAACACCACGCTGCATCGCGAGGGGCGGTGCCACCTGCTCACGCACGCCAGCGGAGGCGCCCATTAGCCTCGGTTGATCGCATCTCCCGTCGACACCGCGGCGCCCGCTACGGGCGCGCACGGCACCGCCCAACAGGAACCGACGGTGCTGGCCGTGGTGGTCGCCCACCGGCCGGGCGAGTGGTTCCGCGAGACCCTCGAGTCGCTGGCCCTCCAGGACTACGGGCCCCTGAGCGTGACCGTGGTGGACGCGGCCGGATCGGGGATCGGTCCAAGGGTCGCGGAATTCCTGGCGGACGCCACCGTGATAGACGCAGCCGGCGCTTCCGGATTCTCGGAGGCGGCCAACGCGGTGCTCTCGGCCAATCCTCACGCCGACTTCCTGCTGGTGTGCCACGACGACGTGGCCCTGGCCCCCGACGCGGTGAGCACGCTCGTGGTCGAGGCGCTGCGGAGCAACGCGGGGATAGTCGGCCCCAAGATCGTGGAATGGGGCCGCCCCGAGATCATCCGGCATGCGGGCTACGACGTCGACCGCTTCGGCGTCCCTGCCGACAGGGCCGGAGCCCACGAGCTCGACCAGGAGCAGCACGACGGCGTGCGAGACGCCTTCGCCCTGCCGTCGGCGGTGCTGCTCATCCGCGGCGACCTGTTCGCCCGGCTGGGCGGCTTCGACGCAGGCATGACCTTCCGAGGCGAAGATGTCGACCTCTGCTGGCGGGCGCAGATGGCCGGAGCCCGAGTGGTGTTCGTCGGCGGCGCGGTGGCCCGGCACCGGGGCGGGCTCGCGCCCCGCACCGGCGTCGACGACGTGAGGCTCACCCAGAACCGCCATGCGTTGCGGTCCATGCTGGTCAACCACGGCCGCATCTCGCTCGTCGTGTTCGTGCCGCTGGCGGTGCTGATGGCCGTCTCGGAGGTCTTGCTGGGGGTGTTCACCGCCCAGTTCGGCCGGGCCCGTGACGTCGTGTCGGCATGGGTGTGGAACATCTCCCGTCTCGACGTGGTGCTCGAGCGCCGCCGGGCCAATGCCCAGGTCCGCAGAGTGCGCCAGGCCGATGTCACCGCCTTGCAGTACCTCGGCAGCGTGCGGCTGCTGTCCTTCTTGAGGCGGCAGTTCGGCGGCGAGGCACAGGGCCGGCTGGGCGCCGCGGGCCGCGGCGTCCTCGGAGGCCTGCGAACCGGCACGGTCCGCCTTACCTGGATTGCGTGGACGGCAGTGGTCGCGGCCGTGCTGTTCGGGTCGCGCCGCCTCGTGGCCGACGGCGTGCCCGCGGTCGGCGACTTCGTCGCGCTCGGCGAGACAGGCTCTGACCTGATCAGGACATGGTGGGGGGGATGGAGCGAGCGGAACGCGGGAGCGCCGTCCTCCAACCTGGGCATCCTCGGCTACCTCGGCGCCGCCGGCTGGCTGCTGTCCGACAGCATGGGCCTGGTTCGCACCCTGTCGGTGGTCACGCCGATCCTGGTGGGATTGCTGGGGGCCTACCGGCTGCTGGCCGCGACCGGCTCTCGCCGGGCCCAGGCGGGCACCCTCGTCGCCTACCTTCTCGTGCCTCTGGCGTCCGCGTCGGTAGCGGGCGGATCCATCCCCGGCCTGGTCGGCTACGCGGCCGCGCCGTGGATGCTGCGGGAGCTGCTGCGGGCGTCGCGGACCGCCCCGTTCCGGTCGAGTCCCAACCAACCCGGCCTGGCGTCGGTAGCGGTGTCGCTGGGCGCCGTTGCGGGCCTTGCCGCGCTGGTCGTGCCGGCCGCGGTGGCACTGGTCGTGCTGCTAGCCGCGGGACTGGTGCTGGGGAGCCTGCTCGCGGCGCGGCCCGGAAGCATCCCGCGCCTGCTGGCCGCGGCCGTGCTCGCGGTTCCGATGATCGTCTTCGTGGCGCTTCCGGCCGTCGTCGACGTGCTGGCCTACGGTCCCTCCTGGGGGGCAGTCGCCGACGGGCGCGACGGCTCGGCCGGGGAGGTCTCCTTCGGCGAGATGCTGCGGTTCGCGGTCGGGCCCGGCGACCCGGGCTCGCTCGTGTGGCTGTTCGCGGTTCCGATGGCCGTGCCGTTGCTGCTGGGTCGGGGATGGCGCCTGGAACAGGCCGTCCGCCTGTGGATGGTGGCTCTGGCGACATGGGCGCTGGCCCTGGCCTCGCAACGGGGGGCTGTGCCCTTCGGGCTCCCCGACCTGCAACTCCTGCTGGCTCCGGCCGCCGTGTCGGTGGCTGCACTTTGCGGCATGGCGGTGCTCTCCATCGAGCACGACCTGCGATTCAGCCACTTCGGCTGGCGCCAGGTCCTGGTCCCGATCACGGTGGCGGCGTCGCTGCTGCTGGCTGTCGGCAGGGTCGGTGTGCTCGAGACCGGGAGCTGGGACCTGGTGGAGGGCGACCACCACGCGGCCTTGCGCTTCGAGCCCCCGGCCCTGGCCGGCGCCTACCGCGTGCTGTGGATCGGCGCGCCCGAGTTCCTGGCCGTAGAGGGCCACAGCCTGGCGCCCGGCGTCGCCTGGGCGGCCACCACCGGCGATTCGGTCACGATCGCCGACCGCGCCCTCCCGCTTGATGAGGGCCAGGCCGGGCTCTTCGAGACGGTGATCGATGAGATCGACGCGGGCCGGACCACCCGGGGCGGGCGGCTGCTGGCCGGCCTGGGCGTGCGTTACGTGGTGCTGCTGCACCGGCTCGCGCCGGCGCCGTTCGTTGGGGAGGACCAGGCCCGGCCGGTGCCGGCCGGACTCACATCCGCAATTCGCCATCAGCTCGACCTGGAGCTTGTGGAGGGCACCAACAGCGCGGTGGACATGTTCGTGAACACATCCTGGGTGCCCATGCGAGGGGTGCACGCGCCAGGATTCGATCGGGGTGTCGACGCAATCACCGACCTCGAGGCCCATCCGATCACCGCCGGCTCGCCGGTATTCTCCGGCGCCGGGCCGCCCTGGTCGGCCGACATCCCCGACGGGGCCGAGGTTCTGGTCGCCCACACGCCCCGTCCCGGCTGGCAGCTGACGGTGAACGGCGAGACAGCCCCCAGGCGCGAGGCCCTGTCGTGGGCGAGGGCCTACCTTCCTGGTGCCGGGGGCGAGGCCGAGTTGTCCTACTCGTCGCCCTGGTGGCGGCGTGGGGCACAGCTCGTGGGCGCGGCCGCGCCCGTCGTCCTGCTGCTGGCATGGCTGCGCCGCCGGATGGACCGACGCTGATGCGCTCGGTGAGGGTGCTGTCGATGGCGGCCATAGCCGGCCTCCTGGCGGCTGGCGTCATCGTCGACCTTCCGGAACGTCCGGTGTCCGAACGCCCGGTCCGGTATGTCTCGGCCCTGGCCGCCCCGGCCGGGATCGTGAGCACCTGGTTCTGCCCGGGGGGCAGCGGCCCCGACGGCGCGGCCGAGCTGACCGTCCAGCTGGTGAGCGGGTCGGATCAACGCCGCACCGCCGCGGTGTCCGTGCTGCCCGGCGGGTCCGATCCCGATGACGCCGCGACCGTGGACATCGAGATCGAGCCCCGTGGCCGGGTGCTGGTGCGGCCGTCCGAGGAGGTTCCCGGCGCCCAGTGGGTCGGCGCGGTGGTCGAGGTCGACGGCCCCGACGTGGTCGTCGAGCAGATCCTCACCACGAAGCAGGGCGGAGTGGGGCGCTCGCCCTGCCTCACGAGGACGGCCGACCGCTGGGTGGTCCCCAACGGCGCGACCCGCTCCGCGGTGGAGGGCGAGCGCTTCATCGTGATGCTCCTGAACCCGTTCCCGGACGTAGCGGTGGCCGACATCGAACTGGTGGCCGACGTGGGCCGCGACTCGATCGAGGGCCTAGTGATCCCAGCCCAGCGCGTCGTGGCTGTTGATGTGACCGAGGAGATCACTGTCGCGGCAACCGTCGCAGCCTTCGTCGACGTCGTGTCCGGCCGTGTGGCGGCGTCATGGATCCAGATCTCCGACGGGCCGATCGCCGGGACCGGCGTCCGGGCTGCCGCGGCCGTGCCCGACGCGGCCCCCCGGTGGCACCTGCCGGTGGCGGGGGTGGGCGCGGCGCGGCGGGATGTGGTGGCGGTCTCCAACCCATCGGCGGACCGGGTCGCCGAAGTGGACCTCGAGATCATCGCGGAGGCGCCGGGCACCGATGTCAGCCCGATCGAGATAACCGTGCGGCCGGGACGCACGGCCCTCGTCGACCTCTCCGGGCAGGGTCGCCTCGCAGGCATCGGGCCCTTCAGCATGGTGGTGCGCTCCCTGGACGGCGCGCCGGTGGCGGCGTCGATCTCCAGCGTGGTGTTCGCGGCTGGCCCTGACGGTGTCGAGGCCCAGACGGTTGCCGGGTCGACCGCGACGATCGGGGCGGACGCGGCGGCCCGCCGCTGGCTGGTGGCCGCACAGGCAGCCGCCGCCGATGACGGGACCCAACGCCGCGGCGACGCTTCGGTGCTGGTGATCGTCAACCCGTCGACGGTGGGGATCGCGGAGATCAGCCTCCGGGTGGACGGCGAGACGGCCCATCGGCTTGAGGTCGGGCCCCGCCGCCGGGCCAGCGTTCCGCTGGCACGGCTGGGCTCAGATCGCTTCGTGGTGGAGGTGGAGTCGTCGGCGC
>JAKZWH010000121.1:0-13523 GCA_047515615.1 Acidimicrobiales bacterium
GCTCTGCCAGTTGAGCTACCCCGGATCGGCCTGTGAGGCTACCAGCGACCCGGATATGGCCCCCTCCGTGGTGAGTCCGTGCTCGATGAGCCAGGGAAGCAGGCCCGCTAGCGCCTCCGTGCGAGTGGCCCGCTCGTCGAGCCGCTCCGATTGCGACTTGAGCCATGCGACGCTCAGGCTGCATTGCTGGCGCAGGGAGGGATCCTCAGAGGACGCCGCAGTTCGGCGCAGGTCGTTCATCGCTCGGCGGGCCGAGAGGCGCGCCACACGAGCGAGCACATCGTCGACCGCCGCGCTGCCCTCGTCCACGGCCAGCCGATGCAGCAGCCTCGCCGCCTGCGGTGACACCCGGTCGGACGCGGCCACCACTGCGCCCTCGTCCATGAGCGCCTTGAAAGCCTCGCGGTGCACAGGATCTCCGAACAGGGTCGCGTGCAGGCTGTTCGCCACCTCCGCGGAACGATGGATCGCGAGCTGCAAGGCCTCGTCCTCGGGCGTGAGGCGGTCAACCGCGGCGGTCGCGTTGCCGCCGTCGTCAAGCCGGGGAGCCATGCTCGGGCCCCCGGCCGCGAAGCGGCGCAGATGGTCGGGGTCCACACGGCATTGGCCGGCGATCTTCATCACGTGCGGGTCGCGCACCATCGGGTCGGGATGCTCGTTGACCACTGTGACCGCTCGTTCTGCAGACCGGGCACGGCTCTCGATGGTGGACAGGTCGGCGCCGACCAAGGCCCGGTCCACCCGGAACTGCAGCAACGGCACAGCCTTCTCCACTGCCCGATGGAGTGCGTCCGGGTCGGTACGGGCCAGATCGCCCGGATCCCCGCCGGCGGGCAGGTCCGCCACCAGCACCTCCAATTCGAACTTGCGCTCCCAGGCGTACACCCGGCCCGCGGCGGCGGCGCCCGCGGCATCGGCGTCGAAGGCCAACACGAGCCGGTTGGCCGAGAAGCGCTTCAACAGCCGCACATGCTCCTCGGTCAGGGCGGTGCCGCAGGTGGCCACGGCCAACTCGATCCCGGCCTCGGCGCACCCGATCACGTCCGTGTAGCCCTCGCACACCACCGCCTGGGCCTCCTTGACGATCTGGCGGCGGTGCTCGTGCAGCCCGTACAGAACCCTGCTCTTGTCGTAGGTCTTAGCGTCGGCGGAGGTGTTCAGGTACTTGGGGCCGTCGGCACCCGGCATCACCCGGCCACCGAAGCCGACCACGTCGCCGCGCTCATCGGCGATGGGGAACAGGACGCGGGCCCGGAAGAAGTCCTGCTGGCGCTCGCCGCGGTTCACGAACCCGAGGCCCGAGTCGCGTAGATCCTCGTCGGAGAGACCGAGGTGGCGGGCCAGGCGGTCCCAGCCGTCGGGCGCCCATCCCAGCTTCCAACGACGCACGAGGTCGCCGTCGTAGCCTCGCGACCTGAGGTAGTTCCGGGCCGGGCCGGCGTCGCGGCCGTCGAGAAGGCGCTGGTGGTAGAAGTCCCTGGCCTTCGCCACCGCCTCCAGCAGCCGCTTTTGCCTGCTGCGGGTAGCGCCCTCGTCCCGGCTGGTGTATCGCAGATGGATCCCGGCCCGGCCAGCCAGCGTCTCGACTGCGCCCGCGAAGTCGAGCCCCTCGATCTCCTGGACGAAGGTGATCACGTCGCCACTGCGCTGGCACCCGAAGCAGTAGTACACGCCCTTCTCGGCCGACACCGACATCGACGGGGTGCGCTCGCCGTGCAGCGGGCAGCGGGCCATCCACTGCCGTCCCGACCGCTTCACCTCGGTGTGCGCGCTGATGACGGCGATTATGTCGGTGGCGGCCCGGACCTTGGCTATGTCGTCGGCGACGATCCCCATCGCGGCCGAACATACCAGCCCTGCGAGACGCCGATTCTGCGAGCTTCGATGCCGCCTCGCAGGGCCGCACCGAGTCAGGCCAGCCGGTCCGCCAAGTAGTCCAGCAGGCGGTCGATGGCGACGCGGTCCTGGGCCATGGTGTCGCGGTCTCGCACCGTCACTGCGTCGTCTTCGAGGGTGTCGAAGTCGACGGTCACGCACAGCGGCGTGCCGATCTCGTCCTGGCGGCGATAGCGGCGCCCTATGGCCTGGGTCTCGTCGTAGTCGCAGCTCCAGCTGCCTTTGAGCAGGTCGAACACCCGGTTGGCCACCGGCACCAGGGTGTCCTTGCGCGACAGGGGCAGCACCGCCACCTGGTAGGGCGCCAGCCGGTGGTCGAGGCGCAGCACGGCGCGCTCCGCGTTGTTGACCTCCTCGGTGTCGTAGGCGGACATCAGGAAGGCCATGGCGGCCCGGGTCGCGCCCGCGGCCGGCTCGATCACGTGGGGCACGTAGTGCTCGCCGGTGGCCGGGTCGAAGAACTCGAGGCGCTCGCCGGAGTGCTCGGAGTGGCAGCGCAGGTCGTAGTCGCCCCGGTTGGCGATGCCCTCGAGCTCGTCCCAACCCCACGGGAACAGGAACTCGACGTCGGAGGTGGCCGACGAGTAGTGGCTCAGCTCGTCGTCACCGTGGGCCCGCAGCCGCAGCATCTCCGGCCTGATGCCCAGATCCAGGTACCACTCGAGGCGGGCCTCGCACCAATGCTCGAACCAGTCCGCAGCGGAGGCCGGGGGGACGAAGTACTCCATCTCCATCTGCTCGAACTCGCGGGTGCGGAACACGAAGTTGCCCGGCGTGATCTCGTTGCGGAAGGACTTGCCGACCTGGGCGATGCCGAAGGGCGGGCTCTTGCGGCTGGAGCGCTGCACGTTGGCGAAGTTGATGAACATGCCCTGGGCGGTCTCGGGCCGCAGGTAGACCTGCGCCGCAGTGTCGGCCACCGGCCCGGCGTGGGTGGAGAACATGAGGTTGAACTGCCGGGGCTCGGTGAGTTGGCCCCGCTCCCCGCAGTCCGGGCAGGCCTCGGGATCCTCCAGCTTGTCGGAGCGGTGGCGCGTCCCGCAGGAGCGGCAGTCCACCATCGGATCGGTGAAGTTGTCGAGATGGCCCGAGGCCTCCCACACCGCCGGCGGCGACAGGATCGACGCGTCGAGGCCGACCACGTCGTGGCGCAGCTGCACCATGGACCGCCACCACTGCTCCTTGACGTTGCGCAGCAGCAACACCCCGAGCGGCCCGTAATCGTACGCGGATCGGAAGCCGCCGTAGATCTCCGCGGAGCGGAACGCGAAGCCGCGCCGCACGCAGAGGTTGACGATCTTGTCGAACAGATCGGGATCGGGCGACGGCTCGGCCATGGCAGGCAAGGCTAAGAGGCCGAGCGGGCAAGCCGCACTTGACGAGGATTCAAGTGTTATCCGTGGTCCAGCACCGTCACCGACCGCAGCCGCCGCTCCAGGTGGGCCTCGATGGCGGCGGTGGCCACTGCCGCCACCTCCTCGGCGGCATCTCCGGCCGGCTGGCGCAGCACCGCCGCGAGCTGGCCGCCGAGCATCCGGCGCAGCATGTCGAGCGCCTCCGGGCTGATCGGACGGCCCTGGCGGCAGTCGCGGCACAGCACCCCGCCGAGGTGCACCTCGATCGCCTCGAGTGGCCCGCCGGCTCCGCAGGCCACGCAGCGGTCAAGCTCGGGCTGCACCCCCTCCAGGGCCAGCAGCTTCAGGAAGAACCCGGCCACCACCAGCGGGCTGTCGGCTCGGTCCAGGGTGGCGAGGGCCCGCACCAGCATCAGGTGGCGGTCGGGGTCGTCGCCGCCCTCGGGCGCGAGCTGGTCGACGGCTTCCAGCATCGCCGAGGCCCGCGCGAACCGCTCGGGATCGGACCTGAGACTCCCGAACCGGTCGATGGTCTCGGCCTGGGTGACGGTATCGAGCTCGCCCCGGCCCCGGTAGAGCTGCACGGCGACGTGGCAGGCCAGCTCCAGGCGGGCGCCGAACTTCGAGCGGGTGCGGCGAACCCCCTTGGCCACGCCGCGAACCTTGCCGTGGCCCAGGGTGTGCAGGCTCACGATGCGGTCGGCCTCGCCCAGCTTCCAGGTGCGCAGCACCACCGCCTCATCGCGGTAGAGGCCCACGGCCCCTAGCCGTCGCCGTTGGTGGTGTTCGCCTGGGCTGCTCCGTTGGGCGACACCCGGCCGAATCTGCGCTCGCGCTCCTGGTAGGTCCTTATGGCCTCGTAGAGGTCGCCGCGCCGGAAGTCGGGCCAAGCGGTGTCGGTGAAGTACAGCTCGCTGTAGGCCAGCTCCCACAGCAGGAAGTTCGAGGTGCGGAACTCCCCGGAGGTGCGGATCATCAGGTCGGGCTCGGGCATCTCGGGGTCGTACAGCCGGCGGGCGATCGTGCGCTCGGTGATCCTGTCGGCCGAGATCCCCGCGTTGACCACGGCCCTGACCGCATCGACGATCTCGGCTCGGCCCCCGTAGTTGAAGGCGATGGTGAACGTCATGCGGCTGTTGTGCTTGGTCAGCTCGACGGTATCGTCCATGAGATCGAGCAGCCGCTTGGGGACGCGGCGGTCTCGGCGGCCCACGAAGCGGACCCGCACCCCCCGCTCGTGCAGTTCTTCGCGCCGACGCACCAGAATGTCCTCGTTGAAGCCGAGCAGGAAGCGGACCTCGTCGGCGGGCCGGCGCCAGTTCTCGGTGCTGAAGGCGTACACGGTGAGCCACTCCACGCCGATGTCGAGGGCGCCCTCCACCACGTCGAACAGCGCCTCCTCGCCGGCCCGGTGGCCCTCGGTGCGGGGCAGGCCGCGAGACTGGGCCCAGCGCCCGTTGCCGTCCATCACGCAGGCGACATGAGCCGGGACGCGGTCCAAGTCCAGTTCGGCGGTGACCATCACCGTGAAGCTACCGCGTGACCCGCTGCCGCGGCGCGCTTATCACAGGCTCCGCGCCAACGACGCATGGACTGGTATCCGGCTATTGCTGCGAGTGGTCGAGGCGACGCAGGGCGTGGGGGCGGCGTTGCCAGTTCTTGTCCACTCGCACCGCGAGCTGCAGGTAGGCGCCGTCGGGGAGCTGGGAGCGCACCGCGATGCCCACGGACTTGAGCGTGGCGCCGCCCTTGCCGATGACGATGGCCTTCTGGGAGGGGCGCTCCACCAGCACCTCGCAGCGGATCAGCGGCCACTCGTAGTCCGTGACCCGGGTGGCGATCGCGTGGGGCAGCTCGTCGCGGGTCGCCTTCAGGAGCTGCTCGCGCACCAGCTCGGCCACCCAGAACGCCTCCGAGGTGTCCGAGACGGTGCCGGGCGGGTACAGCGCCGGACCTTCGGGCAGGCGGCCCACCAGGTGATCGACGAGGGCGTCGACACCCTCCCCGGTGCGGCCGCTGACCGGGAAGTAGGACTCGAAGTCCAGCTCTGACGTCGCGGCGAGCTGCGCCAGCATCGCCTCGGGCCCGACGCGGTCGGATTTGGTGACTACTACCACGGCGTCCGGCGGCAGCGAGCGGGCGATGAAGGCGTCGCCGCGCCCGTAGGGGGCCGCCGCGTCGATCACCAGGCACGCCACGTCGGTGCCGTGCAGCGCCTCCGACGCGGCCGCGTTCAGACTCCGGCCGTGGGCGGTGCGGGGCTTGTGGATGCCCGGGGTGTCCACGAACACGACTTGGGCGTCGGGGCGGGTCAGCACTCCCCGCACCGGCGTGCGGGTGGTCTGGGGTTTGTTGGAGGTGATCGACACCTTCTGTCCGATGATCCGGTTGATCAGTGTCGACTTGCCCGAGTTGGGACGGCCCGCCAGCGCGACGAACCCGCAGCGATATGAGCCGGATCCGGATTCCGAGGCCGTCATGTACGGGTGAGCCTGACCCGGGTGATGCGGCGGCCCTGCATGTGTTCCACCCGCAGCTTCAGACTGTCGACCTCCACGGTCTCTCCCACCTCGGGCACATGGCCCAGGGTGCCGAAGATCAGACCGCCCACCGTGTCCCAGTCGTCGTCGGGCAGGGCGGCCCCCACGAGCGTGTTGAGCTGGTCCACTGGCATGCGCCCGTGGACCAGGGCCTGCCCGCCCGCCAGCGGCTCCAGCAGCGGCTCGGGCCGGTCGAACTCGTCGACAATCTCGCCGACCAACTCCTCGACGAGGTCTTCGAGCGTGACGAGCCCGGCCGTGCCTCCGTACTCGTCGATCACCACGGCCAGGTGGCCGCCGGCGGTGCGCATCTCCTTGAGCAGTTGGTCGACTCGCTTCGTCTCGGGAACGAACATCGCCCGGCGCATCGATTCGCGCACTGGGCGCTCGCCCCCGCCGGAGCGCTCGGCACGGGCCAGATCCTTCAACAGCACCACGCCGACGACGTCGTCGATGTCGTCGCGGCAAACCGGCAGCCGGCTCAGTCCGTGTGCGATGGCAACTTCCAGCGCGGCGGTCACGGTCGCCTCCGCGTCCACGGTCACCATGTCGGCCCGGGGTGCCATGACCTCGCGCACAACGGTTCGGTCCAGGGCCAGGGCAGACGCGATCATGTCGCGCTCAGCGTCCTCGATGGTGTCTGCCTCGGCCGCGGCGTCGGTCAGGGCGATCAACTCGTCCTCGCTGACGGGCGGCGCGTCGGTGCGGCCCCACACCGGCAGAAAGCGCCAGCGCCGGCGCGCGGCCGCTGCCAGCCGCCGCGTGCCCTCGGCCGCGGTCGGGTCGGTTGCCGCGTCGCCGTTTCGGGCCGCCCGCCGGCTCGGCCGTCCGTCGGGGGCCCGCGGGCTGGTCACGGTTGCCGGTGGTGCGCGGCCAGCAGTTGCCGCTCCCGGGCCTGCATGGCCGCGGCATCCGTGTCGGACTGGTGGTCGTACCCCAGCACGTGCAGGACGCCGTGCACGACCAGCAGCGCCAGCTCGTCGCCGAGGCTGCCGCCATGTCCGTCGCCCGCATGGTCCGGGGCCTGCGCGGCGGCGTACGCGGGGCACACCACCACGTCGCCCAGCAGCGGGACCTGCTCCGGCAGGTGGACGCGGCCGGATCTGCCGTCGATCGGAAAGGCGAGAACATCGGTTGGTCCCGGCGAGCCCATGTGGCTCAGGTTGAGTTCGGCCATCGTGCCCGGATCCACGAAGCGCAGGCCCATCTCGCCGTGGGCGACGCCCTCGTCGCGCAGCACCGCCGCGGCCAGCCCGGCCCACCGCTCGGTCTGCAGCCCGTCGGGCCCTGCGCTCGGCTCGGACCGCTCGTCGGAGGTATGGACAACCGCGCCGGAAAGGGCTGCGGTCATCTAGCCGGGGCCTCCGGGCGTCGTCCGGCGCGGTCGTACGCGGTGACGATGTCGGCGACGATGCGGTGGCGCACGACGTCCCGGCTGGTGAGGTGCACGAACCCGATGCCGTCGATGCCTGCCAGAATCTTCTCCACACCGGTCAGGCCGCTGCGCCCACCCTCGACGTCCACCTGGGTCACGTCGCCGGTGACGACCGCCCGGGAGCCGTGACCGATGCGGGTCAGGAACATCTTCATCTGCTCGGGCGTGGTGTTCTGGGCCTCGTCGAGGATGATGAAGCTCGAGTTGAGCGTGCGGCCCCGCATGAAGGCCAGCGGCGCCACCTCCACTGCGCCCCGCTCCAGCAGACGCTCCATGCCCTCGCTTCCGACCATGTCGTACAGGGCGTCGTAGAGGGGGCGCAGATAGGGGTCGACCTTGGCCATGAGGTCCCCGGGCAGGAACCCGAGCCTCTCCCCCGCCTCCACCGCGGGCCGGGTGAGGATGATCCGGCTGACCTCGTCGTTGTGTAGCGCCCTGACCGCCATCGCCACCGCCAGCCAGCTCTTGCCCGTTCCTGCCGGCCCGATGCTGAACGTGATCACGCCCTCGCCCATCACGTCCACATAGCGCTTCTGCCCCGCCGACTTCGGGCGGACGACGCGGCCGCCGGCGGTGCGCAGCACGTCGTGGGTCAGCACCTCGGAGGCTCGGACGTTGCTGCGCACCATGTCGATCGTTCGGTCGATGGTGCGGACGTCGAGGCGCTGGCCGTGCTCCAGGATCAGGATCAGCTCCTCGAAGAGCCGGGCGACGGTCTCTGCCTCGTCTCCGAGGACGCTCACCTCGTTGCCGCGCAGATGGATGCGGCTGCCGGGGAAGGCGCTCTCGAGCTGTCGCAGGTTCGCGTCGTGCTCGCCCACCAAGGGTCCGAGCAAGTGGTTGGCGGGGACGCGAACGGTGGCGGCGGTCTCGGACATGCGGTGTGTCTCGACGAGGCTACACGAAGGGCTCGCCCCCACAGCAATCGCGCCGCTGCCCTGACCCGCCTCCGGCCGGTCGCGGCGGCTGTCGTCAGGGAGCCGGCAGCTGCCGGCGCTTCCGGCGGTCGAGGAAGCGGTAAACGTCGAGCAGGTCGATTCCCGGGAAGGGCAGGAAGGACCGCTGCGAGGGCGGCAGGGCCGACAGCACGTGGCTGCGCTCCGCGGCCGAGGGCCAGGCCACTCCCTCCCAGTCGCGCGCCAGCCGCGGGTCGGGCTCTATGTCCTTGGAGCGGGCGTGCTCGCGCCGCAGCGTCTCCGAGCCTCGGAAGTGGCGGGCGTGCTGGGCTGTGGTGCCCAGCGTGATGGCATAGGGGTTGCGGTCGTTCTCGGTCTCGATGTAGGTGATGCAGAAGTACTCCCCCTCATCGAGCACGGTGTACTGCTCGTGCAACAGGAAGTGCCCGTGGGCCCCCCAGGCTTGCCGGGCTCCCCATTGGCGGGGAACGCGCTCGCCCTCGAGCCCGCCGTCGGAGGTGACCGGGAACGCCAGCCCGTCGTTCTCGTACGCCTTCGAGATCACGCCCTCGGCGTCGGTGCGCAGGAAGTGGACGGGCAGGCCGAGGTGGACGGTGGCCAGGTTGGTGAAGCGGTGGGCGGCCATCTCGTAGGAGATGTAGAACATCTCCTTGAGGTCTTCGACGCTGATGTCGCCCTGCCGCTTCGCCTCGCTCAGCAGCTCCACCGCCGGCGCTTCGGGCGCGAGCACCGCGGCTGAGAAGTAGTTCGACTCGATCCGCTGCCGCAGGTAGTTGCCGAAATCCGAGGTGTCCGAATGCTCCAGCGCGAAGTGCCCGAGCGTCTGGAGGACCACCGACCTCGCCTGGCGGACCTTCAGTTCGTCCTGGTCGCCGATGTAGATCACTCTGCCGCGGGTGTCGGTGATCGAGCGGGCCGTGCGGGGAAGGCCGGCGACACGCTCGATGCGGAAGCCGTAGCTGCTCACCAGCTGGGTGAGGACGCGCTCGCTGATCGGGCCCGAGCCGGGGTACCCGGCCAGGGCCAGCCCCTCGGCCGCGATCTTCTCGATGTCGACGAAGTAGTTGTGCCGGTCGCGCATCTGGTGGCGCAGCTCCGAGTTGGCTCTCCGGGCGCTCTCGGTGGCGTCCCCCGGGCCGGCGGCGCGCTCGCAGACGGCCCGGCCCAGCCCTACGAGGTGCTCCAGAACCTCGTCGCCGAGGCGCGCCGACGGCTTGAGGACCGGCAGGCCGAGCTCCCGGTAAGCCGGATGGTCCTGGGCCCGCAGCAGCTCCAGCTCAAGCTCTGCGCGGCGGTCGGGCGGGGAGTTGGTGAGCAGATCGGCGGTTGTGGTGCCAAGAGCCTCGGCGAGGTCGCTCAGCACGCCGAGGCGGGGCTCGACCCTCCCGTTCTCGAGTCGCGACAGGTAGGCGGGCGGCCGGCCTGTCCTTTCGGCCACGTCCGCGAGGGTGAGGCCCCGGCTGCGTCGGGTGTGGCGCAGGCGGCGACCGAGCACGAGAAGGTCGGGTTCGGCGGGCACGAACGAAAGATTTGCAGATTTTGCCTGGAACAACAACTTTGACCCTTGTCTGTCGAGCAGAACACTGACAATCGTCACTTCAGAACGGCGATGCTTGGCCTGCAGGAGGCATCGGCAACTGGTCGGTGCCGCACCGCTTGAGCAGGAGGGCGACCGATGGCGAGCACGACGAATGCCGGTCCGAGCTTCGCGGAGCAGGTCGAGGCCTTGGAGGCCGACTGGGCCAGCAACCCGCGTTGGAGGGGCGTGCGGCGCGACTACTCCCCGGCGGACGTGGTGCGCCTGCGCGGCTCGGTGACGCCGGAGTGCACGCTGGCGCGCGCCGGCGCGGCGAAGCTGTGGCAGCGCCTGCACGACATGGACTACGTGCACGCCCTAGGAGCCATGGCCGGCGGCCAGGCCATCCAGTTCGCCAAAGCGGGACTGCCGGCGCTGTACCTGTCGGGCTGGCAGGTGGCCGGCGACGCCAACCTCGCCGGGCAGGTGTACCCCGACCAGTCGCTGTATCCCGTCAACTCGGTGCCGTCGGTGGTGGCCCGCCTCAACAACGCGCTGCGACGCGCCGACCAGATCGAGTGGAGCGAGACCGCAGGGCACCCGAGCCGCGACTACATGCTGCCCATCGTGGCCGACGCCGAGGCAGGCTTCGGGGGGCCGCTCAACGCGTTCGAGTTGATGAAGGCCATGGTCGAGGCCGGCGCGGCCGGGGTCCATTTCGAGGACCAGCTCAGCTCGGCCAAGAAGTGCGGCCACATGGGCGGCAAGGTGCTGGTGCCCACCTCCCAGCACCTGTCGACGCTCAGGGCGGCCAGGCTGGCCGCAGACGTCATGGGCACCGAGACCATACTGATCGCCCGCACCGACGCGTTGAGCGCCGGGCTCGTCACGAGCGATGTGGACGAGCGGGACCGTGCCAGGCTGACCGGTGAGCGAACCTCGGAGGGATTCTTCGTGACCGCGCCCGGGCTGGAGGCGCCCATCCAGCGCAGCCTCGCCTACGCGCCCTACTGCGACCTGCTGTGGTGCGAGACGTCCACCCCCGATCTCGACGAGGCGAGGACGTTCGCGGAGGCCGTGCACGACGTGTATCCGGACAAGATGCTGGCCTACAACTGCTCGCCCTCGTTCAACTGGCTTTCACACCTCGACGACGCCGAGATCGCCGTATTCCAGAAGGAGCTGGGCGCCATGGGCTACGCGTTCCAGTTCATCACGCTGGCCGGGTGGCACGCCCTCAACGCGTCGGCGTTCGAGTTGGCGCGCGCCTACCAGGGCGACGACATGACGGCCTACGTCGCGCTCCAGCAGCGCGAGATGGAGATGGAGGCCCTGGGCTACACCGCGACCCGCCACCAGCGCGAGGTCGGAGCCGGATACTTCGACCAGGTGGCCACGGTCATCTCCGGCGGCACCGCCTCCACTCTGGCACTCGAAGGCAGCACCGAGCAGACCCAGTTCTAGGGCGCGGTGCATTCGGGTGGGGCGGCCGAGGGCTGCTCCAAGCTCCGGCGACTGGCATTCGACACGATGCAGCCATTTCGGCGACACACCACTAGGGCGCCGTAAGGCGCCGGCCGGGTCAGTCCGGCCGGTGGTACACCTCTGAACGGCGACGGCTGCGGGTGAACACGACCTGCCAGAGCTGCAGGGCCCGGGCTCGGAACGATCCGGCCGAGCTGAGCAGGTAGTAGTCCCAGGTGCGACGGAAGCGCTCGTCGTAGGCGGGCAGCTCCTCCCAGGCCTCGGTCACGTTGCGGTGCCACGCCATGAGCGTGCGGTCGTAGTACGGGCCGAAGTTCTGCACGTCCTCGATGACCCAGTCCCGCTCGCAGGCCGACGAGATCTGGCCCAGCGACGGAACCACCCCGCCGGGGAAGATGTACCTGTCGAACCACGGGTCGGTGTGGCTGTTCGACTCCAGCGACCCGATGGTGTGGTGCAGCATCACGCCGTCGCCCGACAGCAGGTCGTTGCAGCGCTCGAAGAAGGTCTTGAGGTTGCGCGGGCCGACATGCTCCATCATCCCGATCGACACAATCCGGTCGAAGCGGCCCTGCACGTCGCGGTAGTCGCACTCCTGGATCTCGACGGGCAGGCCCGCGCAGACGTCCCGGGCCACACGGGCCTGCTCGCGGGCCGGAGTGACACCTGTGACCGTCACACCGTGCTCGGAGGCCGCGAACCGGGCGAAGCCTCCCCAGCCGCAACCGATGTCGAGCAGCCTCATGCCCGGCTCTAGGCGCAGCTTGCGGCAGATCAGGTCGAGCTTGTCCTCCTGGGCCTGGTCCAGGTCATCGGCGCGTCGCCAGTAGCCGCACGAGTAGATCATGCGCTTGTCGAGCATCCGCTCGTAGAGGTCGCTGCCGATGTTGTAGTGGGCGCCCGCGTTCTTGCGGGCCCGCCGGACGGTCTGGCGGTTCATTGCGTGTGCCTTGGCGATGTGCAGCGCCAACCCGGGCCGGGGCCGCACCAGCGAGCGCAGGTCGAGGGCCTGAACCTCGGCGATGAACTCGTCGAGCTGGTTGGCGTCCCACCAGCCGTCCTGGTACGACTCGCCGAGCCCGAGCTCGCGCTCCGCCACTACCCGCGCCCAAAAGCGGTCGTCGTGTACGGCTATGTCGCGGGGCTGGTCGCCGCCGACCTCGATCCCGGCCTTGTGCAGGATCTCGAGGCCCAGGTTCCTGGCTTTGTCGAGGTCGGCCACGGCGCGTCTCGCCTCCGATGTCCGCTTGCTGTTTTCACCAGCGCCCGCACCCCCGACAGGACTCGAACCCGCAACCTGAGGGGTAGAAACCCTCCGCTCTATCCATTTGAGCTACGGGGGCGTGTCAAGACTACCCCCGCCCCAAGAGGCCGAGCGGATAGGCCGCGTTTGAAGAGGATCGCATGGGCGCTGAGCGAGGCCGTGGCCCGAGCGGCCCGTGAGCGCAGCGAACAGGAGCGGGAAACGCAACCCCTCACCGCGAGGCGCTCGCCACCTATCAGCGCTGCCTCTAAGCCGCGGATGGCGCGGAGCGTTCAGCCGCGGCCCGCGGTCGGTAGGCTGTTGACCGCCCGCTTCGGCGGTCGTGGTGGCCGTAGCTCAGTCGGTTAGAGCGCCGGGTTGTGGTCCCGGAGGTCGGGGGTTCGAGTCCCCTCGGTCACCCGGTCCCGTCCTGCCTTCCGTAGGCGGGGCGGGATCTTCGGGGGTGCGCTATCATTGCCCGTCGCGCGAGCGCCTCTAGCTCAATTTGGCAGAGCAACGGACTCTTAATCCGCAGGTTCTGGGTTCGAGTCCCAGGGGGCGTACCACGTTGAGTACATGGGAGCTGCGGGCGCAGCTATGCTGGGGAGACCCAGATTGCACTCCGTCGCGGCGCGCGGGGTCCGGCCGGACTCTCGCCCCGCCCGGGGGGTGACGCCGCTCATGGACCGCTACGCCATTTTTGTCGATGTCGAGTACCTCTACGCAGAGGGCGGCATGCTCTGCTGCAACAGCCCCGAGCGCCAGGAGATACTGCTATACGGGCTGGGCGCCAACGACTTTCTGGTCGGCCTGGCCACCGATGCCTGCGATCTCCAGCCCCTGCGCACCTACTGGTACGACACATCCGCCGACGGCGTGCCGACCTCGGCCCAGCAGCTCGTGGCGACCCTGCCGAACATGAAGCTTCGGCTCGAGCGCAGCGCCCCCCGGGAGCAGCAGACGCCGCTCAGCGCGGCGATCAGGCGCGACCTCACAACGCTGGCCCGCCAGCGGGCTATCTGTGACGTTTTCTTGCTGTCCGCCGACGAGGATCTCATCGAGAGCGTGAGGGAGGTCCAGGACCTGGGACTGCGAGTGACCCTCATCAATATTGCATCCCGCGACGAGCGCAGGGA
>JAKZWH010000122.1:0-6361 GCA_047515615.1 Acidimicrobiales bacterium
CAGGCCGGTCGCCTCCAGCGAGCGCATGGCCTCCCGCACCGGATTGCGGCTCACTCCCAGGCGCTCCGCGAGCTGGCCCTCCACCAGTCGCTCGCCGGGCTTGAGTTCCCCGCCGAGGATCATCGAGCGAAGCTGGCCGGCTACCACCTGCCGTAGGGGTCGTTCGCTGTTGCTCTCGCTCAAGATTCGATCCTCCATCCCCGGAGGGCGGATATTACATGGCCCGCCCGCCCGATAAGAAGCCAGGCGATCCGGCCGTGTATACAGTCGGGCGCGCCTGGCCCGTTCAGCGCCCGTCGGCGGCCGACGCGACCGTGCGGCGGTCCGGCGTGACGCCGGGCGTCGAAAGGGACACGCCATGACCACCCTCATCACCGGGGCAGGCATGATCGGGTCGCTGGCCGCGGCCCGCATCGTCTCGGAGCGCGGCGAGCGTCCCGTCCTCTACGACATCGCCTTCAGCGAGCGCAACCTGGCCGAGCGGCTCGATAGCGGTTCGGCGGACTTGGTGAAGGGCGACATCGGCGACATCGGCGACCTGCTGCGAACCATCGAGTCCCACGGCGTGGAGCGGATCATCCACACCGCTTCGCTGCTGACCCGCGATCTGATCCCCCGGCCGGTGGCAGGCGTAAGGGTCAACGTCATGGGCACGCTCAACGTGCTGGAGGCGGCCCGGATGGCGGGTCTGGCCCGGGTGGTGTTCTGCGGCTCCACGGTGGTGACCATGGGCCGCCGCAGCGTCGCCCCCGAAGACGACACCCTCGAGGACTTCACCCTAAAGGTGGTCAGCGAGTACCCGCCGTCGCTGTACGCGTCGATGAAGCTGGCCTCGGAGTGGCTGTGCCACAACTACGCCGACTCCTACGGGCTCGACACGGCTGTGGTCCGCTTCGGCGGTGCTTTCGGGCCGTGGCACGGGGTGCCCGGCGGCGGGCCCAGCAAGCTCCTCAAGCAGTTGATCGAGTGCGCCCATTTCGGGCGCACCTACCGCATCGCCCAGGCCGACCTGCACCGCCAGGGCATGGACTACACCTACTCCCCCGACGGTGCCCAGGGGTTGGTGCGGGCCGCCTTCGCGCCCGAGGCCCCCAACCGGGTCTACAACGCCACCATGGGCGAGCTGTACACCATCGCGGAGATCATCGCGCTCATCGAGCAGGCCGCGGGCCGCCCGATCGACCTGGAGATCACTCAGGAGGACTCGATGACCAAGTACGGCAACACGACCAGTCCCATGGACCTGACCGCGTCGCGCCGCGATCTCGGCTACCGGGTGGAGTACCCGATGGATGTCGCCGTGGCCGACTATCTGGGCTGGCTGTCGGGCCAGGGGTCCGGCGGGTCCTCCTGAGCGGGACGGGCGCGGCCGGGCGGCAGCGGCACAGCGGCAGGCACCCATGAAGGTGATCGACGCCGACGGCCACGTGCAGGAGGACTCGTCGGAGATCCTCGAGTACCTGCCCGAGACCTACCGGGAGATGGCCCTGGAGACGCCCCGCAGCGTGGGCCTCGTCCCGCCGGTGGTGGGCCTGTTCCCGCCGCTCGACCATGTGCATACCAGCTTCCGGCACTCCGCGGCCAGCTTCAACCGGGCCGGCCGGGTGAGGGCCCCGCAGTGGCGGGAGTTCCTCGACACCGTCGGCATCTCCGCTGCGGTGCTGTACCCGACCGCGGGCCTGTCCATCGGCCGGGTGAACTATCCGGAGGTGGCGGTGGCGCTGGCCCGGGCCTACAACGACTGGCTCAGCGACACCCACACCTCCGCCGACGAGCGGCTCAGCGGCATGGCCCTGCTGCCCTTGCAGGTTCCCGAAGCCGCGGTGGAGGAGCTGCGGCGGGCGGTCACCGAGCTCGGGCTGGTGGGGGCCATGCTGCCCTCCAACGGCCTCAAGGGCCATCTCGGCTCCCGGGAGTACTGGCCGGTGTATGCCGAGGCCGAGCGGCTCGGCTGTGCCCTGGCGGTGCACGGCGGCTGCCACGCCAACTTCGGCATCGACCATCTGGACGTGTGGCCCTTCGTGCACGCGCTGGGCCATCCGTGGGGTCAGATGATCGCGCTGGCCGGGATCGTCTCCAACGGCATCCTCGACCGCTACCCGGGTCTGCGCGTCGCCTTCCTGGAGGGCGGCGTGAACTGGTTCGTCACCTGCCTGGAGCGCTTCGACAACTCCTGGGCCGCGTTCAGCCAGCACGACCCGGGCGGGCGGTTCTGCGCGGTGGAGCCCGGCGGGCGGGTGAGCGACTACGTGCTGGCCCACGCCGATGCCGGGCGCGTCTTCGTCGGCTGCGAGGGCGACGAGCTGGGGCTGGCCCGCTTCGTGGAGCTGGTGGGCAGCGCGCCGCTGGTGTTCTCCTCGGACTTCCCCCACGAGGTCACCGCGGCGAGCTGCCGCCACGAGATCGACGAGCTGCTGGAGAACCCGGCCCTGGCCGGCGCCGACAAGCAAGCCATCCTCGCCGGCAACGCCGAGCGCCTCTACGGCCCCCTGTCGCGCTAGCCGTGCCGTGGGCTGAGTGGGGCTGGCAAGCGGCTATGCAACTGCCGAGCCGGCGGGGCGGTGCCCGATGAGGCGGCCGACTACGGCCATCACCGCGGCAGCGGCAGCCGATGTGATGGCGGTGAAGCCCCAGGCCCAGGCGTAGCCCGCCGCCTCCACCAGCAGTCCGAACAGCAGTGGGCCGCACACCGCCCCGGTGAAGCTGCCGGTCATGGTGATGCCGGTGGCCGCGCCCGGCGCCGACGGGTTCGACCGCACCACGGCCAGATGGAACAACCCGGGCCAGGCGAAGGAGGTCGCGAAAGCGAACGGCATCGCCACGAACAGCATGATCTTCGATCCCGCGGAGAGCCCGACGAAGGCCACCGCAGCCACCGCGAACATGGCGGTGAGCATGTGCCACGGGCTCAGCGAGCTGCGGTCCGCGCTGGCGCCCATGGCCAGCCGGGCCGCAATGCCGACCACGCTCCCGGCCATCAGCAGGACCCCTGCGGCGGCCTCGTCGACACCGATCTCCACGCTCGACAGCACGAAGAACGCGCTGAGCCCCATCGAGCCCATGGCGGCCAGGCAGGTTGAGCAGGCCACCGCCACCAGCAGCCGCATGGGAACGTCGGGCCGTGGCCGGCCCGCCGGGCGCTCGGCCGCCGGCCCGGGCCCGCCCTCGGCCGGCGGCGCGGCGCCGATGGCCGGCACGCCGAGCGACACCGCGAAGGCCAGCAAGCCCCCGAGCACGAAGGCCCAGCTCCAGCCGATGGTGAGGCCGACCGTGGGCACGGCCAGCCCACCCAGCAGCGACGCGGTCGGGATGCCCGACTTCTGGATGCCGAGAGCCAGGCCCTGGCGCCGGCTCGACACCCCCCGGGCCACGTAGAGGTTGGCCGCGGGCTGGGCCCACGAGTTGGCCAGACCGGCCACCGCCACCAGGGCCATCAGCGCCAACCAGGACTGTCCCAGCACCCCGGTGACCACCAGCACCGCGCCGGCCGTGGCCGCGGCCAGGCGCAGCGCCGCGGCGGGCCCGATGCGCTCCACCATCCGGCCGGCCAACGCCGAGCTCAACGCGCCCACGAAGAAGAAGGCGCTGACCGTCATACCGATCTCGACCTCCCCGATGCCGAGATCGTCCTGGATCTGCACGGCCAGGGCGCTGACCAGCGTCGGGGAGAGGTTGGCGGCCGTGGTGACCACCAGGGAGGCCGTTACCAGCGCGGCGAACCCGGCGGTGTGCCCCGAGCGCCCCAGCGGGCTCGCTCGCCCCGGGGATCCCCCGATCCCAGCAACCGAATCTCGGCCCGGTCCGAAACCGTCTCGCACTCTCGGCGCCGTCCTCTCGTTGGCAAGTCTCGAACCGGTCGGCCTAGGGTATATGGCGTCCTGTATACAAGGCGCGGTCGTGCGCGGCGCGCCCGCCTCGCGGGTGAAGCGCACGCTCCCGGAGGCACACCATGACGCTGATACCCGCTCGGATCACCGTGGACGGCAGCGGCGACGCCGACGAGGTCGGCATCCTGATCGACGGAGCCATCAGGCCCGGCTCGGGCCCCGAGCAGAAGCTGGTCAGCCGCAGCGACGGCCGGGTGCTGGCGGTGGTGCGCACCGCCGGACCCGACGATGTGCGCCTCGCCTACCAGGTGGCTGCAGAAGCGGCGCCCTCGTGGGCCGCCACCGGCCCCGCGGCCCGAGCCGAGGTGCTCCACCGGGCCGCCGCCCTATTTCGGGAGCGAGCCGAGGAGCTGGCGCCCATCATCTCAGCCGACATGGGCAAGCCGGCCTCGGAGGCCACCGTCGAGGTGGCCAAGGGAGCGGCCGTGCTCGACTACTACGCCGAGCTCGGCTACCGGAAGCTGGGCACCACGTTCTCCACGGACTTCGACGAGGACATATTCACCCTCATCGAGCCGCTCGGAGTGGTGGCCCTCATCACGCCCTGGAACTTCCCGTTCACGATCCCGATCCGCAAGCTGTCGGCCGCGCTGGCCGCGGGCAACGCGGTGGTCTTCAAGCCGTCCACCAACGCGGGCATCACCGGTTTGATGATCGCAGTCACCCTGCTCGACGCCGGCCTGCCCCCGGGCCTGATCCAGGCAACCATCGGCCGCAGCTCGGTGATCGAGAAGGCTCTGCTGGAGGCGCCCGAGCTCGACGGCGTGAGCCTGACCGGCTCCTATGAGGCGGCCGAGGCCATCAGGCGGCGGCTGCGGGTGGAGGTGCCCTTCCAGGCCGAGCTGGGTGGCAAGAACACCATCGTTGTGTGGTCCGACGCCGACCCCGCCAAGGCGGCCGACATCATCGTGGCCTCCAGCTTCCGCAACAACGGCCAGATCTGCACCGCGGCCGGCCGGCTGCTGGTGCACACCGACGTCTACCACGAGCTGCTGGAGATGCTGTCGGGGAGGGTGCGGGCCATGACCGACACGTCGGGGAGCGACGAGTTCGGGATCCTGGTCAGCGAGCGCGAGGCTGGCCGGGTCGAGGAGTATGTGGCTCTGGCCGACGATGAGGCCCGCGACGTGGTCCGCCCCGGTCCCGCCGGCTGGCGCGAGGGGAGGGTGGCGCCGGCGGTGCTGGTGGATCCCGACACGGGCCCGCTCACCACCGAGGAGATCTTCGGCCCGGTGGTCACCTTCGAGGCGATCAGCGACATCGACGAGGCCGTGGCCAAGGCCAACGCCACCGCCTACGGGCTCACCTCCGGCATCGTCACCAGCGATGTCGCGGTGGCCCGCCAGTTCTGGAAGGGCTCCCACGCGGGCACCGTCAAAGTCAACTCGCCGCTGACCGGCGTCCCCTTCCATGTGCCCTTCGAGGGCTACGGGCACTCCGGCGCGGGCTGGGCCGAGGGCGGCGAATCGTCGCTGGACTTCTTCACCCGCACCAAGACCGTGTTTCTGCGCTCCTAGATCGAACCCAACTCAAACCACAAGAGAAAGAGACATGCAATGCTCGGACCAGCCGAATATCGCAAAGCCTTGGAGGCCGCCCGCGACGAGTGGCACTCCAAGAACCACCCGTTCTTCAAGACCTGGGCCCAGGGCGAGCTGTCCAACCAGGCCATGAGGGCCTACTGCCAGCAGCACTACAACTTCGTGAGCAACGCCTCGCGCTACTCCGGGATCATGTACGGGCTGTGCGACTGGCACGACGCCCGCGTGCTGCTGCTGGAGAACCTCAACGAGGAGGAGGACCCCGACGAGCGCCACGTCGACAAGCTCTCGAAGTTCGGCATGGCCCTGGGGATGACCTTCGAGGAGGGCCGCTCGGCCCCCGACCTGCCCACCACCGCCGCGCTCAAGGACTTCATCATCAACACCCTGATGATGAGGAGCGTGCTGGAGGGCGTCGCCACCCTGACCATCGGGCTGGAGTCGCAGGTGCCGGAGCTGTACGCGCCGCTGATCGACCCGCTGCGCAACGTCTACGGGTTCACCGACGACGACATCGACTTCTTCACCCTGCACGTCGTGGCCGACGTGGAGCACGGCGACGCCGGCTTCGAGATCATCATCAACCACTCCGAGGACGAGCGGTCCCAGCAGACGGTGATCGAGCAGGTGCGCCAGGCCGCCATGAAGCGCTGGTTCTACATGGACGGCCTGTGGCTGCAGTACGTGGAGGGCCGCCAGTGGTATCCCGCCGCGGGCGCCCAGGCCGCCGCCTGAGCCCGTAGATCGGCCACACGCCCGCTCTCGTGGCGCTTTCTGGTCATATAGACAACAAACAGCGACTTATCGCGGAAGGGCTGAGGCCGGGATGAATGCGATCACGCTGCAAGATCTGCTCGACCTGCCGGTCGGCTCGGCTGCCGATGCCGAGATCCCGATGTGGGTCGACGGCGGGTGCGTGGCGTCGGCGGGCGG
>JAKZWH010000123.1:0-4037 GCA_047515615.1 Acidimicrobiales bacterium
TTCGGCCTTCTCGTAGTCGATGTGCATACCGTCGGATCGACCGTAGAGGCCGTTGTAGCCGGATTCGTCGATTGCCGTCGCGGTTTCGATCAGCTCCACCATCGGGGCTTCCCCGGGGCCGTTGAGATCCAGAACCAAGTCAGTGATGAGGGCGTTGTAGGCCTCGGCCCGCTCGGGGCTGGTCTGGGGCTGGTTCCCGGACGGGCCATCGCCGAACGTCAGCAGTTGCGGCGCGGTGGTGAACACCACCCGGACCCCCCGGGCACGGGCGTTGGCCACGAGCTGGCGGTACGAGTCGGCCACGTCGGAGGCGAGATCCGGGTCCAGTATCGAGGCCCAGGTGCCGTCTTCTCGCAGATGGTCGAACAGCACCGCGCCGTGGTCCACGACCAGCACCACGGCCGAACCGGGCTGGATGTAGTCGTCCCGGCAGTAGACCCCGGGCTGGAACCCGCTGGGCGTGGGCTCGTCGCCCACCTGGCCCCTGAGGGCGTGCCAGGTGCTGCCCCCGACCGCGGCTGGTGAGCAGCCGATGCGGGAGTGGTCCACCACGGCCATGGCCCGGGTGTTGTCGGCCCACTCCCGCAGACCGTCGGCGATATGTACCGCGGTGGAGTCGCCGAGGACGGTGATGATCGGCACCGTGAGCCCGGTCTCGGGCTGCGGCGGCACGTTGGTCGGCGCGGTGGTCGGCGGCGTCTCAGTGTCGCCGGTCCCCTCCGGGGCGTCCTGGGTGGACTCCGATGACGGATCAGACGGCGGGGCGGGTGTCTCTGACGGCACCGTGGACTCTGTCGGGGGTGGCGGGTCGGAGGCGAGCGACGACGGAGGCTCGGACCTCGAAGTCTCATCTGGTTCTGCGGATGGCTCAGCGGGTGGTTCGGCTGTGGTTGACGGCGCAACCGCCGCCGTCGTTGGTGCCGGATCGGGTGCCGTGGGCTCGGGAAGCGAACTCGGGGCGACGGCCGTGGCCGGCGCCGCGGTCGCCGGTGCGTTCTGCTCGGTGAGCCACGCTGGCAGCTCATCGGCACCCTCGGCCCGGTCGGCTATGCCCCGAGCCGGCGAGGAGGCGGCCGCGGCCACGGCGGACACAGCCACCACCGCCGCGGCGGCCGCGGCCAGCAGCGCAATGGCCCGCCGGCCCGTGCCGCGGCGGACCGGCATCTCCAGCAGACGGAACGACGCCTCTGCCGCGCCCAGAGTGACCGCGATCACCACTACCGGATGCCAGTCGGTCAGCTCGATCACCGGCCAATGGAACAGGTAGATGGCATAGGAGCGCAGGCCCAACCAACGCAATGGCGCCCACGCCATGAGCCGGGCCGGCCAGCCGTCTCTCACAGCGCCGATCACCAGCACCACCCAGCACAGCGCCATCAACTGCGGTCCGCCCCGGAACACCAAGGCGTCGTCGGGCCCGAGGCCTGCCACCGAAACCGCGGTGAGTGCCGCCGCGGCTGCCAGCAGCACCGCCCAGGCGAGCCGGGACGGACGCGGCAAGTCTGCGGGCGGCTGGAACAGCCGACGCACCGCCCCGAACCGGGCCTGGGCCACCGCGAGACCCGCTCCGGCCGCGATCTCCAGAGCCCGCACCGGAGTGGCCACATAGGCGTCAGTCGACCCCCACCACAGCCACACGCCGACCAAGCCGATGGCCGCCATTGCGCAAACCACCCGCCCGGGCCGGCGGGTCAGGGCCACCGCGGCCGGGAAGACGAGATAGAACTGCTCCTCGATGGCCAGGGACCAGAAGTGGGCCAGCGGCTCCGGCGCGGCCTCGAAGATCCCCGCGTAGCCCACCGCGTCGAGGGAGGCGTGCCAGTTGAACACGTTCAGCGCGGCGGTCAGCGCGTCGATGCCGATCGTGCGCAAGGGCTGATCGTCGACGATCGCCGTCAGCGCCAGCGCACCTGAGATCGTCACCAGCGCGGCAGGCAGAAGCCGGCGCACCCGCCTGGCCATGAACCGCCCCAGGCGCAGCCGGCCCGTGGAGGTCACCTCCGCATCGAGCAGGCCCGCGATCAGATAGCCCGACAGCGTGAAGAACAGACCCACGCCCAGCCAGCCGCCCCGCACTACGTCGGGCCACAGATGGAACGCCAGCACCCACGCCACCGCTAGACCCCGGAGGCCGTCCAGGCCCGGAAGCCGGCGACCGGCGCCGGAGCGGATCTTGGAAGCCACCGCCGACGAAGGCGCGATCGGGCTCATCTGACTCGCCGGACCTTAACCTCGCGGCCGTGCTCTCATGGCTCCGAGACTACTTATGACGCGCGAGGCCCAGAACAGCGGGGGCTGGTGCGCATGAGGCAGCCGGAGCGGCTGCGCTGGAGCAACGACGACCGGGAGATCTGGCGGCTGGCGTGGCCCGCGCTCGGCGCGCTGGTGGCCGAGCCCCTGTACGTGCTGGCCGACACCGCCATCGTGGGCCGCATCGGCACACCGCAGCTCGCCGGCCTGGCGCTGGCCGCGTCGATCCTGCTGGCCGCTCACGCCATGTTCATCTTCCTGGCCTACGGCACCACCGCCGCGGTGGCCCGGCTGCTGGGTGCGGGCGAGCACCGGCGGGCCGCCCATCAGGCGGTGCAGAGCATCTGGCTGGCCCTGGCCGCGGGCGTTGTGCTGGCCGCGGCCGGGCTGTTGCTGTCGCCCTGGCTGGTGGACGCTCTGGGAGGCGAGGACCCCGAGGTGCTCAGCCATGCCCTCGTGTACCTGCGCATCTCACTGTTCGGCCTGCCGGCCATGCTGGTCATGCTGGCCGGGGTGGGCTACCTGCGAGGCGTTCAGGACACCAAGAGGCCCTTCGCGGTGGCCCTGGGCTCGGCGGTCGGGAACTTCGTGCTCGAGGCGGTGCTGATCTTCGGCTTCGGACAGGGCATCGGCGCTTCTGCCCTGTCGACGGTCGTGGCCCAGAGCGCGGCCGCCGCTGTCTTCGTGTGGTGGATCCGGCAAGCGGTCTCACGCTACGACGTGAGCCTGAGGCCCGACCCGGCCGCCATAAGGCGCCTGGCTGTGGCGGGCTGGGATCTGCTGATCCGGACCTCGGCGCTGCGGGCCAGCCTGATCATCACGGTGGCAGTGGCGGCCCGCATCGGCACCGACGACCTGGCCGCACACCAGATCGTGTTCGAGGTGTGGACGGTCCTGGCCTTGGTGCTCGACGCGGTGGCCATCGCCGGTCAGGCCCTGATCGGCCAAGCCCTGGGCGCGGGCCAGGCCGAGCGCGCCCGCTCGCTCGGGCGCCGCATGATCAGCTGGGGAGCGGCCGCCGGAGTTCTGACCGGCACAGTCGTGCTCGCCACCTCGGGACTGCTGCCACGAGTGTTCAGCGGGGACGCCGCGGTGGTCGCGCTGGCAGCCTTCCTCCTGTTGCACGTCGGCTTCTCGCAGCCAGCCGCGGGGGTGGTGTTCGCCCTGGACGGCGTGCTGATCGGCGCGGGCGACCTGCGCTTCCTGGCCGTGTCCATGGTCGGCGCGGGAGTGGTGCTAGTGGGCGGCGGGCTGGTCGTTCTGGCCGCGGGCGCCGGGATCGGCTGGCTATGGGCTGCCCTTCACGCCTGGATGGCGACCCGGCTGACGATGATGCTGTGGCGCTTCGCCGGCACCCGCTGGCAGGTCACCGGCGCCGACCGCTAAGCGGTCGACCGTTCGGCGCGGCCCGCCCTAGCCGGGTTCAGCCCTCTCCTGCAGCAGGCGGTTGACGGCGGCGCCGTCGGCTCGGCCTCTTGTGGCCCGCATCACTTGGCCCGTGAGGAAGCCGGCCAGCTTCTTGCGGTCGGCGTCGTCGCCCGAGCAGTACCGGGCCCACTCGTCGGGGTTGTCCGCAATCACCTGGTCGACCGTGGCGGACAGGTCGTCGCCGGTCATCGCCCGGAAGCCGCGACGCTCGGCGATCGCGGCGGGGGCCTCCCCCGCCTCGACCATCTCGACCAGCACCTGCTTGGCCTGGGTGGCGGTTAGGCGGCCCGCCGACTCCATGGTGATCAGCTCGGCCAGACGATCCGGGGTCACCTTCGACCAGTCGTCGACGGCCAGGT
>JAKZWH010000124.1:0-2569 GCA_047515615.1 Acidimicrobiales bacterium
GCGCCGATCGCCGCCGCGCACGCGGCCACGTCCCCGCCCATTGCGCTCCACGCGTAGTCCTCGCCCGGCGCGGGCCCCGAGGAGCCGTGGCCCCGGAAGTCGAGAGCCCAGACTCTAAAGTTATTCTTGAGGCACTGCGCCAGAGGTCGGTAGGCCAGCCCGTGGAATCCGGTTGCATGACAAACCAACAGGTCAGGCCCGGACCCACCCATCATCCTCAGGTTTAGCTTCACGCCGTCCTCGGATCGGACTTCGGTAGCCTCCCGGGCTTGAGCGTCAGCCGCTCCCGTGCCCTGCCCGGTCGCCGTGGCGGTGGCTTCACTCAACGGGTGGCGCCTGCCGATCAGGCCTCGCCCGTGGGCCGTGAACACGACGAGGCCGTGCTGGTTGGTCATCGTGCAGCCGATGAAAACCGTCCCGCGGTCGGCATGGCGCGCCGACGGTCGGGTGTCGAGGATCTCCACCGTTGCGCTCAGAGAGTCGCCGGGTCGCACCGGCTCCAGCCAGCGGACCTCCATTCCCCCGGAGCCTCGGCTGTCAGCTCGGCTTAGGACGCTGTCGATCCACAGCCGCGCCCATGCGGAGCAGGTGTGCCAGCCGCTGGCTATGAGCCCCCCGAAGGGCGAGTCGAGCGCGGCTTGAGGGTCGATGTGGAAGTACTGGGGATCGAACCTTCGGCCGAAGTCGATGATCTCGGGCTCGGTCATCTCGTACGTTCCGAGATCGATGACTTGCCCCGGGGTGAAGTCCTCGAAGAACAGCGTCGGCTCGGCCATCGGCATATTTCTATCGGCGTCCCTGCGCCGATAGTTTCGGACGGTGACGCGCGCCGAGGCCCCCAGTTTGCTCGGCCCCAAGTATCGGGCCGCATCTCTGGCCCTGATGTCCGCGGTGGCCATGGCCTCCTACAACAACCTGTCGGTCACGGCCGCCCTCCCCGACATCGGCGACGACCTCGGCCGGGTGGCGCTGCTTCCCTGGGTGGTCACGGTGGAACTCGTGGCGGCCGCCATCGCCGTGCTCGCCATAGGGCCCTACATCGACGGAGCCGGCGCGCGGCGGGCGTTCCGGATCACGGTGGTGGCCTTCCTGGCAACCTCCGCGATGTGCTCGGTCGCGCCAACCATGGAGCTGCTGATAGCGGCGAGGGTGCTGCAGGGCTTGGGCAGCGGAGCGCTGATCGGCGCCGCGCTCACGAGCATCGGGCTCGTGTTCGAGCGCTCAGTGCGGCCGTGGGCCTACGCGCTCATGTCCTCGGTGTGGGGGATCATGGGAATCGGCGGTCCGGCGGTGGCCGCGGTCCTGGTGAGCACGCTGGGCTGGCGGGCCGTGTTCGCGGTGAACCTCCCCGTCGCCGTAATTGCGGCTGCGGTGGGGTGGAGCCGGCTGCCGGCCAAGGCCCGAGCGGCCGCGGAGCCGATGGACCGGCGGGGCCTGCTGGTACTGAGCGCCCTCACCGTCGTGCTGCTGGTCGCGACCTCGAATGTGAAGTGGTACAGCTTCGTGCTGGTGGCCATCGGCGTGATGCTGGCCGCGCTCTACGTCGGCCACGAGCGCCGCTGCCGCTGGCCGGTCGTGCGGCTCTCGCACGTCATCGCGAGCCGATGGCGCAACATCCACATCGTCGCGGGCCTTGCGGTGTCGGGCGGCACCGGCGCGAGCGTCTACCTGCCGCTGTACTTGAAGGCGGCCCGCGGCTCCTCGGTCGCGTTCGCGGCTTTCGCGGTGGTCTGGCCCACGCTGGGGTGGTCCATCTCGGCCTGGGTCTCGGGGAAGCTCCAGCAGCATCTTCGGGCTCAAACGGTGACCCTGATCGGCTCGGCGTTCCTCGTGGTCGGAGCGGTCTGCGCCACTGCGGCTGCCGGGGCCGAGGCGCCCGTAGCGCTGCTGCTCGCCGCGTTCGCGTGCTCGGGCTGGGGCATCGGCACGATCAGCACGTCGAGCCTTGCGTTGCTGCAGGGCCGTGCCGACATCCACGAAATGGGCAGGGTGAGCTCTGCGCACCACTTCATCCGCTCACTCGGCTTCGCCTACGGGGCCGCCATCGCCGGCCTAGTGATGTTCTGGGTGGTTGACCGCCGCACCGGTAACGCCGAGTTGATCCGCGACCTGCTCAGCGAAACGGAGGCTGTCGTGGACAGCGCGGTGGCCGACGCGCTGGCCTCGGCCTACACATGGTCGCTGGCCACCATGGCCGTGCTCGCGGTGATGACCGTGCCAGCGGCGCTAGCGCTGGCGAAGGGTCGGGATCCGCAGCGGAGCGACGACGTCAGCTTCGAGGAATGAGACGCCCGGCCCGAGGCCTGCTGGCTCCGGAGAACCGGGCGGTGTCGTTGGCGGTGATGGCCACGATGGCGCTGGCCTTCTCGGCCGCGTTGCGACTGTACGCTAGCTATAATCCTGATCGAATTACTCGGGATTAATAGCGGGCACGGGAACAGCGACATGGCCGTCAAGCGCGACGCACTCGACCTGATCGGCGACACGCCGGCCGTGGACGTCTCCCAGCTGAGCCCCAACCCCGACGTGCGCCTCGTGGCCAAGCTCGAGAGCGCCAACCCCACCGGCT
>JAKZWH010000125.1:0-2995 GCA_047515615.1 Acidimicrobiales bacterium
GCTGGCCGGTGCGGTCGACCGTGCGCACCGCGGAGGCGACGCCCGCCGAGTTGACCAGCACCCGCAGCGGGCCCAGCTCGCAGGCGGCACCCACCGCGGCCTGCACCGGCTCCTCCTCGGCCACATCGCCCTCCACGAACACGCCGTCAACCTCGGCGGCCGCCTCGGCCCCCTTGTCCGCCTGGATGTCAAGGATGACGCAATGGGCGCCCAGCGCGGCCAGCCGGTGCGCGCACGCCCGGCCAATCCCCGACGCACCGCCGGTGACGACGGCCGAAGCCCCTGCCAATTCCATGTCGGTCCCCTCCTGACTCAGACCCGGCTCAACCTGACCACGTTACGGCAGCGCGCCATCGTCGATCAGGATCCAGGACAGCCGGACCCGCCGGCCACCCTCGCCCGAGAACCGCCAGCCCCCGGAGCGGTCCGAGCCCTGCGGGGCTGCGCCCGGTCAGTCGGCCAGGAGCTTGGCCACGTCGTCCAGCGGGGGAAGGCTGTTGGGCGGCCCGAGCACGGTGATCTGATCGTCGGCCTCCAGCACCAGGTCGGCATCGGCCCGCAGCACCCGGCCCTCGCGGCTGACGGCCTCCAGATAGAAGCCGCGGTTGATGGTGAGCTCCCCCACCCGCCGCCCGATGAGCGCGGCGGTAGACAGCTCCGGCAGCAGGGGGTACTGGCCGATCGACAGGTCCGGCAGCAGGGCCTCCTTGACCTCGGCCTCGTAGGCGGCCTCGGCCACCGCCTCGGCCCGGTCCGAGTGCAGGTAAGCGGCAAGCTCGCCGGCCAGCCGCAGAGCCCGGCCGGGGGCAGCGGTGCACCCGGCCAGGAAGAACAGCGCCTTCACCTGCTCGTCCCGGCCGCCCCAGGCCGCGGGGATGCGGATGCCGCCCGCGGCCCGCACGATCACAAGGTGATCGTCGTCGGTGTCAAAGAAGGCCACCGGCGTTGCCGTGGGATGCAGTTCCGATGGTTGGATCCACAGCGACCCCGACTCCAGGAACCGGTCGGTGACCGTGGCCCTGTCCACGTTGGTTTGGGCCGAAAGCACTTCCGAAGCCCGCACAGCAGCCTCGTTGATGTCGGTGCCCTCGGGGATGCTCACCACCGCGGCCCGAGCGATCAGCCCCGGGTACTCGTCGGCGGTCCGGAGGCCGTGGCTCTGCATCGCGGCGCTCAGCTCCCGGTCCAAACCCCGGTCCACCAGCCGGCCCCAGCGCTCGAACACGTGATAGATGGCGCCGCCGTGCACCGACCGCCTGCGACCGTAGAACAGGTACCACCCCAATGCCACGATCACCGACGCCCCGGTGAGCAGCAGCGCCTGAGGGCCGAGCTCGGCGATGAGGTACACGTTGATGGCGATCGCGGCCAGCTGCAGGTACGGGAACAGCGGAGCGGTGAAGCCGGGGGCGTAGGAGGATATCCGCGACGCCCGCAGCACGATAACCGCCGCGTTCACCAGCGCCAGGGTCAACAGCACGAAGGCGCTGGCCATCTTGGCGATGGCGGCCACGTCGAGCGCCAGCACCACCGCCGCCATCCCCGCGCCGGTCACCATGATCCCCAACACCGGAGTGTTGAACCGGCTCAACCGACCGAACTGCAGGGTCAGCAGGCGGTCGCGGCTCATCGCCAGCGGGTACCGGGCCGCGGCAAGGATGCCAGCATTGGCGGCCGACGAGAACGCGGCCAGCGCGGCCAGCGCCACCAGCGCCGCCCCCAGCTCGGGCATCACGCCCTCGGCCGCGGTGAATACGGGGGCAAGGTCGTCGTGGAGCTGCTGAGCAGGCACCACGGCCACGGCCACGAGCACGCCCAGGGTGTACACCGCCGTGCCCACCAGCAGCGACAGTCCCATGCCCAGGGGGATATTGCGGGACGGGTCCCTGATCTCCTCGGCTGCGCTGGCCACGTTCGTCAACCCGCCGTAGGACACGAACACGAAGCCGATGACGCTCACTAGGCCACCCGTTCCGTGGGCGAAGAACGGGTGCAGTGAGCCGTCGCCGGAGCCGACGTCCGGCAGTCCTGCGACGATGAACCAGCCCATCACCGCCAGCACGAACCCGACCAGCACCACCTGCAGCCCGGCGCTGGCCTTGGACCCGATCACGTTGACGATGGTGAACGCGGCGATGAGGCCGACGGCCAGCGGCTTGGCCGGCACGTCGAAGGCGATGTTGAGGTAGGCGCTCATGCCGACCAGCGCGAAGGCGTCCTTCAACACCAGCGACAGCCAGGTGGCCACACCCGACACCGTGCCGACGGCCGGCCCGAAGGCCCGCACCAGGAAGTAATAGGCGCCCCCGGCCCGCGGCATGGCCGTGGACAGCTCGGCCACGCTCAGCATGGCGGGCACGGCGATCACGCCGGCCAGGGCGTAGGCCAGCACCGCACTCGGTCCGGCCTGGGCCGCGGCCAGGCCGGGCAGCAGGAACAGGCCTGAACTCAGCATCGCGCCGGTGCTCAGCACGAAGACGTGACGCAGCCCCAGCGAGCGGGACAGTCCGGCGCCCGGCCCGCCTGCGCCGCGCTCGTTCATGTGCGCCTCGCGCATGAACCTGTCGCGCTGGTCCGTCTCGCGCAGGTGCCTCTCGCGCATGAACGTCTCGCGCAGGTGCGCCTCGCGCACGAACGTGTCGCGGGCCGGGCCATCACCAAACCTAGCCCGGCCCGCTCCAGTCACTCAACCACGGGACAGGCCGTTGCCCGGTGGGCCACCATGCAACAGCCACGACGACAGCAACCCACGACGACCGGCGGCTCCCGGTCGCGGACGGCGTCGGTGTGGGTCTTGCAACAGCCAAAATGACAGCTACCCACCACGACAGCAACCCACGACGACGGTGCCCCCGGCAACGAGGTAGCCGCGGGCTAGCGTGGCGGCGTGAGTTGGTGGCTGTGGGCGCTGGCCGCGATAGGTGCCCTGCTCATCGTCACCACCGCCTACGACGTCGTGCAGAAGCGCCACGCGATCCTGCGCAACTTCCCGGTC
>JAKZWH010000126.1:0-2585 GCA_047515615.1 Acidimicrobiales bacterium
CGGCGTCGGAGCGCTCCAGCGCGGCCGCCACATCGGCGAGCTCGTGCTCGAGGCTCACGGGCTGAGAGATGCGGTTGAGCATCCCCGCCGCCTCGGCGACGGCCATGTAGCTGCGAAGGTCGCAGACGGGCTCGGTCATGCGTCCACCCTACGCCCCCGGCCGTCCGACTCTGAAGTCGCCTTCCGGGTAGTCCGCGACTGCTGACTTTCGTTCCGACCGCTTAGGGAGCGGCCGCGCCGCGGTTCTAAAGTAGGCGCCATGCGCACCGGAGTGTTCCTGTTCGGCGGAGTGGAGATGGACGACGCGAGCGCGGGGCCGCCCGCTCCCACCGACCGGCGCTACGACCACAAGGAGACATGGCGGGCCACCGAGCGGATCATCGACATGGGCGTGGTGTGCGACCGGCTCGGGTTCGACTCGTTCTGGCTGACCGAGCACCACTTCCAGCACGAGGGTTACGAGGTCATCCCCAACGGGATCCTGGCGGGCACGATCCTGGCCGAGCGCACCGAGAGCATCCGCATCGGCATGGCCTTCAACGTCGTGCCTCAGTGGCATCCGCTCAGGCTGGCCGAGGACTTCGCCACCCTGCACAACATCTCCGGCGGCCGGGGGATCCTGGGCGTGGGCCGGGGCACGGTTCCCCGCGAGGCTGAGACGCTGGGCACCCAGATCGGCAGCTTCGACAATCCCGACAAGGCGGCCGCCGACGAGCTCAACCGCAAGCAGTTCGACGAGGCCATGCAGGTGATCCGCATGGCTCTCGACAACGAGACGTTCAGCTTCCACGGCGATGTCTACGACTTCCCCCCGCCGGGCATACCGGACCGGGGTGGGTTCGTGACCGAGCTGTCGCTGGTTCCGCGGCCGCTGTACCCGTATGAGATCTGGCAGGCCGTCACCTCGCCCCCGACGCTGGAGCAGGTGCCCCGGTGGGGCTGGGGCGGCGTGTTCTGGAACAACCACCACTCCTTCGTCAAGATGCGCTGGGAGCGCTTCGCCGAGATCTACGCGGCCGCCCACGGCCGCGAGCTGGGCCGGGGCGAGCACCGCCTGCTGGTGCTCAACGCGCGCGTCGCCGACACCCACGAGGAGGCGGTGGCGTCGGTGCGCGACGGCCACGACGAGTTCTGGAAGTTCCTGGGCCCCTACGGGTGGAGCAAGGGCTACATGGGCCCCGACGGCAGGCCGGCCCAGCCCGGGTTGATCCCCACCCTCGAGGAGTCCATGGACCAGAAGATCTGCCTTGTAGGAACGGGCGAGGATGTGGCCGAGACCATCAACTGGTACGACGAGCAGATCGGCCTCGAGAACCTGCTGCTGTTCCCGGCCATGCCCGGGGACCCCTACGAGCAGGTCGAGGAGCACCTGCACCGCCTGGCCGAAGAAGTTCTGCCCCTTCTGCCCAGGTCCTGACTAGGGCGCCCCGGCCGGCGGGTGCTGACTAGGGCGCCCCGGCCGGCGGGTCCTGTCACGGGCGCGCCCTGACGGCGCAAGCGCCGCCATTGCCTGCCCCGGTGCCACCCCCCGGCCTATCGGGTCGTTCCGGCCGGCGGGTGACGGCTCCTACCAGCGGCGCAGGGCCCGGCGGATCCTGGCGACGCCCTCGTCGTCTAGGGGTGAGGGCACCGACACGAAGGTGGTGCGGCAGCGCTTGTGGGCGCTGAGGCGCAGCGTCCGAGCCGTGGTGCGCTTGCCGGCGTCGCGGGCCCGCAGCCGGGTCAGCCGGCCGTGGGTGCTGGTGGTGATCGCTCCGATCCGGCGGATGTTCTGCATGCCGGGCCTCACCCGGTGCTTGTCGTCGAACACGAACGCCACACCGGGCACCATCACCCGCTCCAGCCAGCCCTTCAGGGTTGCGGGCACGTTGAACGCCACGGTTGGATAGCAGAACAGCAGCGCCTGCGCGGCCTGCAGCCTCTCGGCCGAGTCGCGCACATCGTCGGAGATCACCGGCTGCTCGCTGTGGTAGGCGGTGCGCTCGGCCGCGGACATCACCGCGTTGAAGTCGTGGACGCTGAGCAGGTCCACTTCGTGACGCCCGGCGTCAAGCTCCTCCACCGTTTCGACCACGACCCGGCGGTTGTCGTCGGAGGGGTCGTATCCATCGAGCAGGAGCACGCGCATTGTTCACCGGACTAGTCGGCATCGGGTGGCGATACTGTATGGTCGTCGCCGCTATCGGCAACTGATCGGCAAACTGAGATTGCAGCAGTCCTGAGAGGGGGACGGATCCGGTGACAGCGACTACCACGACTGGCGCGCTGGCTTTCGACGGCATCGGGATGGTCTTCCCCGACGGCACCGAAGCGCTGCGCAACATCACCTTCTCGGTCGACAAGGGCGACTTCGTCACCGTCGTGGGACCTTCCGGATGCGGCAAGTCCACCCTCCTGCGGATTGCCGCGGGCCTGCTGGAGCCCACTTCGGGGTCGGTGGAGATCGACCGGGACCGCCTCGGCTACGTGTTCCAGGACGCCACGCTGCTGCCGTGGAGGACGGTGCGTCAGAACGTGGAGCTCCTGCCGGAGCTGCACGGATTCGACTCCGCCGAGCGGACGAGGCTGTCAACGGAGGCAATCGA
>JAKZWH010000127.1:0-5055 GCA_047515615.1 Acidimicrobiales bacterium
GGTGGATTCGGAAATGGCCACCATCCCACGACCCGGCACCTCGTCGAAGAACTCCTGAAGCGGATCGCCGGAGGCGAGCGGGTCCTCGACGTCGGCTGCGGAAGCGGCATTCTCGGACTCTGTGCGCTCAAGCTCGGCGCGGCGGGGGTGGTAGCCGTCGACGTCGAGCCGGATGCTGTCGAAGCGGCCCGACGCAACGCACAAGTCAACGGCATGAGCCGCCGCATGGAGGCGACGCTCGCTGTACTGGGGGATATCGGCGGCACGTTCGACGTCGTGCTGGCGAACGTCGCCAGAGCGGGAATCGTCGAGCTCGCCCCGGAGCTGGTCTCGCACGTGTCGCCGGACGGATGGCTCGCGGTGAGTGGGATCTCGCCGTCTCAGTGCTTGCAGGTCGCCGGCTTCCTTGGCCCCCTCGCCGAGGTCGAGCGCCGGACGTCAGGTGAGTGGTCGACCCTCGTGCTCGCCAGATCGTGCATGTATCATGTCAACTGTGGGACGGGTGTCGGCTCATGAGTCAGAACTCAAGCAACCCACATTCCACAATTATACATAATATTGACTTTATTATGTCGAGCCACAAGGCTGGATCTGATCGGTGACGTCGGAAGCTAGCGGACAGGTTGTCGGATCAGGGCCCATATTGCGGCCGTCGTCGTGGCGCGATGCGATGCTGTTGCGCTCGAAGCACCCCGACGCGTCCCCCATCTGTGGGGGCACCGACCTCATGGTCGCCATCAACTTCGGCCGGGCCCGGCCGGCCGCGCTGTTGGATCTGGCATGCGTCGAGGGGATCGACTCCTGGGAGCTGATCGAGGACGGGCGCACGGTGCGCATCGGAGCCGGAGTGTGTTTCACCAGGATCATCGACGAGCTCAGCGGGTTGTGCCCCGCGCTGGCCCAGGCGGCCCGCACGGTCGGTTCGCCCCAGATCCGCAACCGCGGGACCGTGGCCGGCAACCTCGCCACCGCCTCGCCGGCTGGCGACTCCCATCCCGTGCTGCTGGCTTGCCGGGCGAGGGTGGAGGCCGAGTCGGTGCGGGGCTCGCGCCTCATCGACATCGACGACTTCTTCGTTGGACCCAAGCGCAGCGCGCTCGCGCCCGACGAGCTGATCCGGGCGGTGCGGATCCCCGCGGCGACGGGCCCGCAGCAGTTCGCCAAGGTCGGGCCGCGCAACGCGATGGTGATCGCCACCGCGTCGTTCGCTTTGAATCTGGAGGTCGAGGGCCGGCGGGTGGGGACCGGGATCGGCTCGGCCGGCCCGACGCCGCTGCGGGCGCGCGCCGCGGAGCAGATGCTGGAGGAGGCTCTGGCGGATCGCTGGGGCGCGCCGGGCGTCGTCGACGAGGGCGTGGCCCGCCACTTCGGCGCCCTGGTCGCGGAGGCCGCGTCTGCTATCGACGATGTGCGCGGCACCGCCGCATACCGGAGGCACGCGCTGTCGGTGCTGGGCCGGCGTTGCCTGAGCTGGGCGCTGGCGGAGATGGCGGAACAGGACGCGGCGTGAGGGTGAACGTAACCGTGAACGGTGTGGCTCACAGCGTGGATCATGTGTGGGCGCTGGAGAGCCTGCTGTACTTCCTGAGGGAGCGCGTCGGTCTGCGGGGCACCAAGAACGCCTGCGAGCAGGGCGAGTGCGGGTCGTGCTCGGTGTATGTCGACGGAGTGCTGGTCTGCTCGTGCCTGGTGGCCGCGGGGCAGGTGGAGGGCCGCTCCGTGGTGACTGTGGAGGGCCTCGCCCCCGACGGAGGTTTGCATCCGGTGCAGCAGGCGTTCCTGGACGCGGGGGCGGTGCAGTGCGGGTTCTGCACGCCGGGGATGATCGTGGCGGCCCACTGTTTGCTCGCTGGCGATCCCGATCCCGACGATCTGACCGTGCGCGAGAAGATGTCGGGCAACCTCTGCCGCTGCACCGGCTACCAGAAGATCCTCGATGCCGTGAATCTGGCCGCAGAACGCGCCGGAGCCGCACCATGACCACAGGGGGCTTGCGGTGACGGTCACCGACTCCTCGACGCGGGTCGCGACCCCCTCGGTGACCGTCGACGGTGTGGGGGCGTCGGCGGCTCGCCCCGACGGGGTCGCCAAGGTGGACGGCTCGTTCGTCTACTCCTCCGACGAGTACCACGACGGGTCTCTGTGGGGGGTCACCCTGCGCAGCCCGCATCCGCGGGCTCGGATCGTCTCGATCGACACGTCGCAGGCGGAAGGCCTCGACGGGGTGAGGTGCGTGCTGACCGATCGGGATGTGCCCGGATCCAGGACCTACGGCATGAAGGTGTACGACCAGCCAGTGCTGGCCTTCGACGAGGTGCGCTTCCAGGGCGAGCCGGTGGCGGTGGTGGCGGCCACCCACCCCGAGATCGCCCGCCGGGCGTGCGAGCTGATCGTCGTGGACTACGAGGAGTTGGTCCCCAACACCGATCCGGAGGCGTCGCTGACGGGCACGGTCGAGGGTCTGTTCGGCGGTGGGCTGGCCCGCCACGTGAGGATCCGCCACGGCGAGGTCGAAGCGGCCCGCGGCCTGGCCGATGTCGTAGTCGAGGGCCGCTACGAGCTGGGAACCCAGGATCCGGCGTTCCTGGGGCCCGAGTCGGGTCTGGCCGTTCCGGTGGGCGACGGCGGCGTGGAACTGTACGTGTCGTGCCAGAACCTGCACCTCGACCAGCAGCAGGTGGCCGACTGTCTGGGCCTGCCGCTGGACAAGGTGCGGCTGGTGCTGTCGGGCGTCGGCGGGGCCTTCGGGGGCAAAGAGGACCTCAACGTCCACATCCACGCCTGCATGCTGGCTTTGCGCACCGGCCGGCCGGTGCGGATGTCCTACAACCGCGAGGAGTCCTTCTTCGGCCATGTGCATCGCCATCCGGCCATCGCCGACGTCGAGCTGGGAGCGACTGGCGACGGGCGGCTGGTGTTCACGAAGGTGCGGCTGTTGCTCGACGGCGGCGCCTACACGTCCACCTCGCAGATAGTGATCGCCAACGGCTGCTACTTCGCGGCCGGCGCCTACGACGTGGCCAACGTCGAGATCGACGGGTACGCCACCTACACCAACAACCCGCCGTGCGGGGCGATGCGAGGCTTCGGCGCGGTGCAGTCCTGCTATGCCATCGAGTCCGCGATGGACCGGCTGGCCGGCAAGCTGGGCCTGAATCCGCTGGAGCTGCGGATGCGCAACGCCATCAGCGAGGGCGACCTGCTGCCCACGGGCCAGCCGGTCGACGGCCCCGCCCCGGTGCAGGAGATCCTGTCGTATCTGCGCGACCTGCCGCTGCCGGAGGACTGCGACCATCGGGCCGCGGACATGCGGGCCCGCCCCGGCGGCGTCGGCAACGTCACCCGGGGAGAGGGCATACGCCGAGGGGTGGGCTATGCGCTGGGCATGAAGGCGATCGGCTTCTCCGGCGGGATGGACGACACCTGCACCGCCCGGGTGACGGTGTGGATCCGCGACGGCGAGCCGGTGGCGGAGGTCTATTGCGCCGGCCCCGAGCTCGGCCAGGGCATCGTGACCCTCGAAGCCCAGATCGCTCGCACCGAACTGGGGGTGCGCACCGCGGAGCTGCGCGACAAGGACACCGACATCGCCGAGTCGGGAGCCTCCTCCGCGTCGCGCCAGAGCTGGATGACCGCCGGAGCGGTGCTCGGAGCGTGCGGGCTGGTGCGCGACGAGATCTTGGGGCGCGCCGCGGCGGTTCTCGGCTGCCCCGCCGGCGGGCTGCGCCTAGACGGCCCCGAGATCCGTGACGGTGACGACCGGGCGCTGGTCTCGGTGGCCGACGTGCTGGACCCCGAGTCCGTGTCCCACGCCTTCACCTACCGCCACCGCCCCACAGAGCCCGTCGACCCCGAACGCGGCCAGGGCAACGCTCATGTCGCATTCGCCTACGCCGCCCACCGGGCCGTGGTCGATGTGGACGTCGAGCTGGGCCTGGTCCGGGTGGTCGAGATGGCCACCGCCCAGGATGTCGGCAAGGCGATGAACCCCGTCGCGGTCGAAGGCCAGATCGAGGGCGGCACCGTCCAGGGCCTCGGACTCGCCGTGATGGAGGAACTGCACATCGCCGACGGCAGGGTCCGCAACCCGTCCTTCACCGACTACCTGATCCCCACCATGCTCGACGTGCCGCCCATGCCGCTCAAGATCTTCGAGTTCCCCCACCCCGACTCCCCCTACGGGCTCAACGGCGTCGGCGAGCCCCCCAACCTGTCCTCCACGCCCGCCATCCTCAACGCGCTGCGAGACGCCACCGGCCTCGACCTGCCCAGAGCGCCGGTCCGTCCCCCGGATCTGATTGTCGGCGGGAAGTAGGCCACCGGCTCCCTGCCGGGCGCCGGGGCCAGCGACTCAATGCGAGGGTCTTGGTTGCGGACGGCACCACCAGTCCCTCGGCGCGTTGTGCCCGGTCATTGCGGGATCAGCCCCATCGGGAATGTGTCGAGCACTTCGGCGCCCCCGTCGGTGACGTACACCTGGTTCTCGAGCTTGATGCCCTCGTGCCCGCCCGGCTCGCCCACGTACACCTCGAGGCACAGGACCACGCCGTCCTCTATGACGCCGTCGTAGCCGTAGGCGTCCCAGTCCTGGATGTAGTAGATCATCGGGTACTCGGTGCCCAGGCCCAAGCCGTGGGCGATGTCTGCGTAACGGGTGGGCAGGAAGCGGTCGGGCAGCTGGTAGCTGCGCTCGGCGAACTCTCGGAATGTCAGGCCGGGCTCGAGAATGGCGCGGTTGTGGGCCAGGACCTCGCAGGCGAGCCCGTGCAGCGACTTCTGTTGCGGGGTCGGCTTGCGGCCGGGTGTGACCCAGCCGCGGGAGATGTCGACGCCGTAGCCGTAGGGGCCGATCAGATCGGTGTCGAAGCTGACGAGGTCGCCGGCCTCGATTGCCCGGTGGGAGCATTCCGCGAACCACGGGTTGGTCCGCGGCCCGCTCGACAGCAGCCGGGTCTCGAGCCACTCGCCGCCGCGGGCGATGTTGCCTGCGTGCAGGCGCGACCACAGCTGGTTCTCGGTGATTCCGGGCCGCAGCGCCTGCCACATCTCGTGCAT
>JAKZWH010000128.1:0-7325 GCA_047515615.1 Acidimicrobiales bacterium
GGTCTCCGGGTGGTCCTGCTGGTGGCAAAGACGCTCCAGAAGCAGAAGGCCAAGATGGCCGTTTGCTCGCTGTCGGAGTCGATCCGGGAGATCTTTGAGATCAGCGGCTTCGACAAGATCATCCCCGTCCACGGTTCCCGGGCGGACGCGGTAGCCGGGGTCGGCGGCTGATCGGGGCTCGAGTCCCCGACCCAACCTCCCAGGCTTCTCGCTCCCGACGAGCTGGCCCCACGCGCCGGTGAAGCGTCGGTTCTCTCCCCGGCGGCTTGACCGCGCCTCCACCGGTTGAGGCGTCGCGGTCGGTCGCATCCAGCGGGTACGGTCGCGCCATGACTGGCGAGCGCGAGCGCCGGCCAATGGCGGTGGCGTGGGACGAGGCCCGGGAGGTTCTGGTGGTGGTGCTGCTGGCCGCAGCGCTGCTCCATGTCGTCGCGCCGATAATCCGCTATGCCGGGATCGGCCACCGATCATGGTGGGAGGACCTCTATGGCGCCCTCGCCAACGTCAACCCGCTTGCCGGGATTCTGCTGCTCGGCGCGGCCGTCGCGGTGTGCACCACGCCGGCTGCTGACATGGTTCCCCGGCTGCGGCGGTCGGTTTACTGGGCCGCGGTCACGGTGACCGCGCTCGGTGTCCTTGCGGTCATCAACGTCCTGTCTGTGCCGTCTGCTGGCGATGCGGCCGCCTTGCGGCTGGCCGCCGTGGCCTGGCGTCCGGGACCCGCGGTTCTGCTGTCGGGTTCCGCGGCCTGGATGGCACGCCGGGTGGTGCTCTTCGGCTAGGAGCGAGCGCAAATTGGTTGCTAGCGCCTCGCCGTGCGGCGTTGTGTTTCCCGCTCTTGTTCGCTGCGCTCACGGGCCGCTCGGGCCACGGCCTCGCTCAGCGGCTCGCAGATTCCCCATAAGGTGCTGCCTACCCGCTCGGCCTCACGCGTCACGCGCCGCCTCGCCGGTAAGCTTCCGGCCCGTGTCGGAGTTCCTGCGCACCTATCTGACCGTCGGCATATTCGGGGCTCTCGGCGCCGTCATCGTGGCCGCGCTTCTGGGCGTGGGCCGCATCTTGCGGCCGTCCCGTCCCACCCCGGCGAAGCTGGAGAGCTACGAGTCCGGCGTGGACCCCACCGGGGACATGTGGTCGCAAGCCAACATCCGCTATTACGTCTTCGCCCTGCTGTTCGTGCTGTTCGATGTGGAGGCCGTGTTCATCTTCCCGTGGGCCGCCCGTCTGGAGGCCTACGGGGTGTTCGGCCTGGTGGAAATGGCCATCTTCATCTTCATCCTGCTCCTCGGCCTGCTCTACGCCTGGCGCAAGAGGATGCTGAGATGGGTATGACCGTGCCAACGGGCTGCCTCGGGAGAGTCGCGATGGGTATGACCGTGAGCCGCTTCGTGGGGGCCGATCGATGGGCCTAGTCGAGTCGGGCAAGGTCCCCAAGCCGCTCTCGACCCTGCTCAACATGAGCCGCAAGTACTCGCTGTGGGTGTACCAGTGGGGCCTGGCCTGCTGCGCCATCGAGATGGGGGCCGCCTTCGGCTCGCCCCGCTACGACGTCATGCGCCTCGGGGTGATCCCCCTTCCCGCCAGCCCCCGCCAGGCCGACCTGGTGGTGATCTCGGGCACTGTGACCGACAAGATGGCGCCGTCGGTGCGCCGTCTGTACGAGCAGATGCCCGACCCCAAGTACGTGATCTCCATGGGGTCGTGCGCCAACTGCGGCGGGCCCTACTGGGACAGCTACTCGGTCACCAAGGGCGTCGACCAGATCGTGCCGGTGGACGTGTACGTGCCCGGCTGCCCGCCCCGGCCCGAGGCCCTGCTCGAGGGGATCGTGATGCTGCAGGAGCGCATCCAGAACGAGGATATGGGCGAGCGCTGGAGGGGTGAGCCGATTGTCATCGACTGACGTCGCCGCCGATGAGGCCGACGCTCCCGAAGCGGCTGCCGACGCCGAGGCCGAGGCGCTCCTGGCACGCGCCCGCGGCGCGATGGGCGAGGCGCTGGTCGGGTCGCACATCGCCGGCGGCGAGCTGTGGGTGCGCGTGGAGCGCGAATCGTGGGCGGACCTCGCGGCCTGGCTGCGCAATGAGGAGGGCTTCGGCTTCTTCAACTTCCTGTCGGCCATCGACTGGATGCCGTCGCCGTTCGGGCGCGACATGGACAGCACCGTGGACAACGCCCTCGATCCGCCCGAGCCCAAGGAGACCCCGCCAGCCGAGACCGGCGTGGCCGGCGGAGACACGCGCTTCCAGCTCCTGGCCCGAGTGAACGACGTGACGTCGGGCCGCTCGCTGATCGTCAAGGCCGACCTGCCCACCGAAGACCTGCGCGCCCCCAGCTGGGTGCCGGTCTACCCCGGCGCCAACTGGCACGAGCGCGAGGCCTGGGAGATGTTCGGGATCACCTTCGACGGCCACCCCGGGCTGCGCCACATCTACCTGCCCGGCGAGTTCGAGGGCCATCCGCTGCGCAAGGACTACCCGCTGCTGGCCCGCCGGGTGAAGCCTTGGCCCGGCATCGTCGACATGGAACTGATGCCCGATGAGACCGAGGACGGAGACGAGGCCGCGGCGGTGGGCGACGACGGGGCCGAGGGCGGCGGGCCGTGACCGTCACCGAGCGCCAGAAGCTCAGCTACATCGCCGCGCAGGCCGCCGACGCCCGCGTCAACCTCGAGATCGAGACCGAGGGCATGACCCTCAACATCGGCCCCCAGCATCCGGCCACCCACGGGACGCTGCGCATCGTGGCCAAGCTCGATGGCGAGCAGGTCGTGTCGGCCGATCCGGTCATGGGATACATGCACCGCGGCTACGAGAAGCTGGTCGAGGTGCGGACGTATCCGCAGGTCACCACCCTGATCAACCGCATCGACTGGCTCGGAAGCTTCGCCAATGAGGTGCCCTTCATCCTCGCAGCCGAGCGTCTCATGGAGGTGGAGGCGCCGCCGCGGGCCCAGTGGATCCGCACCGTCCTGTTCGAGCTGAGCCGCATCGCCAACATCACTCTGTTCCTGGGCGACATGGCTGTTCAGGTGGGCGCCATAACCCCGGTGTTCTTCGCCTTCCGCGACCGAGAGCATGTGCTCAACCAGATCGAGGCCGCCACCGGCGGGCGCTTCCACCCCAACTTCGACCGCATCGGCGGCATCAAGGACGACCTGCCCGCGGGCTGGGTCGCCGAGACTCACCAGGCCATGCGCAAGATCCGCTCCTTCTGCGACGAGATTTCCGAGCTGGTGGAGGGCAACGAGATCTTCCAAGCCCGCACCCGGGGCATCGGTGTGATCCCGCCGGACGTGGGGCTGTCCTATGGGCTGTCCGGCCCGAATATCCGGGCCTCCGGGGTGGACTGGGACGTGCGGCGGGACAGCCCATGCGGGCTCGTGCACGACCAGGTCGACTGGAAGGTCTGGACCCACCCCGACGGCGACTCGTTCGCCCGCTTCTGGGTGCGCCTGCAGGAGACCCGCGAGGCCACCAAGATCGTCGACCAGCTGCTCGACGGGATCCCGCCGGGGCCGATCATGGCCAAAGTGCCCGTCATCATCAAGGTGCCCGCGGGCGAGGCCTTCGTCGAGACCGAGAACCCCCTCGGCGTTATGGGCTACTACGTGGTGTCGAAGGGAGACCTGTACCCGTTCAGGGTGAAGATCCGCTCGGCGTCGTTCTCCAACGTGTCGATCACGCCCTGGTTGCTCAAAGGGGTCTACGTTCCCGACATCATCACCATCCTGGCAAGCCTCTACTTCATCCTCGGAGACATCGACCGATGATTGCCTGGCGCGCTGAGCTCGAGCCCGCCGAGGGGGCCGACCGGTGATCTCGGTGCTGGCGGAGCTGTCGTACTGGCAGGTCACCTCGATCCGGGTGGTGGCGGGACTGGTGGCGGTGCTGCTGGTGGCCGGCACGCTGGTCTACGTCCACCTGTTCAAGATGGTGAGCTTCATGCAGAGCCGGCTGGGCCCCATGGAGGCGGGTCCCTACGGCTCGCTGCAGCTCCTGGCCGAGATCGGCAAGTTCCTCCAGAAGGAGGACATCGTTCCCCGCCGGGCCGACCGCTTCGTGTTCAAGGCCGCTCCGTACGTGGTCCTCACGTCCACGTTCCTGCTGCTGGTCGTGCTGCCGGGTGGCCCCGACGCATGGTTCATCTCCAACGACCTCGGGATCTATCTGGCCATGGCCGTCAGCTCGGTGTCGGTGATCGGGATTCTCATGGCCGGCTGGGGCTCGGCCTCGAAGTACTCCCTTCTCGGCGGGCTGCGGGCCACCGGCCAGCTCATCGCCTACGAGCTTCCCCTGTTGCTGGCGGTGGTCGGGGTGGTCATCCAGGCCGAGACCATGAACCTGCAGGAGATCGTGCTGGTCCAGGCCAACGGCGAGATCTTCGGCTGGGGCGCGATCGGCAACCCGTTCATCATCACCCAGTTCGCCGGGTTCATCATCTTCATGATCGCCATGCAGGCCGAGCTCACCCAGACCCCCTTCGACATGCCGGTGGCCGAGTCGGAGCTGGTCACCGGCTACATGACCGAGTACTCGGGCCTGCGGTTCCTGCTGTTCTTCATCGGCGAGTTCGCCACCGCGGGCGTGTTCTCGGCCATCGCCGCGGTGCTGTTCCTCGGCGGCTGGTACGTGCCCGGCCTCGACCCGGCCAACAACATCTTCAACGTGGTCGGCCCGCTGGTGCTGTTCGGCAAGGTGGTGGTCCTGACGTTCCTGATCTTCTGGGTCCGGTTCACGTTCCCCCGGTTCCGCGAGGACCAGCTGCAGCGCCTGGCCTGGAAGTTCCTGGTGCCGCTGGCCCTGGCCAACATCGTGGTCACCGGCGTGCTCAAGGTGCTGCTGTGATGGGCGGTGCTGCTGTGATGAGCGGTGCTGCTGTGATGAGCGCACTTGCTGCGACCGCGATACGCAAGGTGGTGACCCTATGAGTCTTGTGCCGGGCCTTGTGAAGGGGCTGGTGGTGACCGGCTCGACCGTGGTGCGCACGGTGTTCCCCAAGCGGGGGATCCGCACGCTGATACCCGCGCCGTCGAAGGGCGCGGCCACCGTGCAGTACCCGCACGTCAAGGAGGCGCCGGCGCCCCGGGCCCGCGGGGTGATCGCCCTGCACGAGGGCAACTGCACGGCCTGCATGCTGTGCGTCCGGGAGTGCCCCGACTGGTGCATCTACATCGAGGGTCACAAGGAGAAGGCCCCGCCCCGGCGCGCCGGGGGCAAGCCCCGCCAGGTCAACATTCTCGACCGCTTCGACATCGATTATGCGCTGTGCATGTTCTGTGGCATCTGCGTGGATGTGTGCCCCTTCGAGGCGCTGTTCTGGAGTCCCGAGTACGAGTTCTCCGAGCCCCGCATCGCAGACATGCTCCACGACAAGGAGCGGCTCGCGGAGTGGATGGAGACTGTGCCCGACTTCGAGGACTACGAGGCCGGGTCGGTGGCCAAGAAGCTGAACGTGCCTCCGACATGACGTCGGCGGGGCTGCTGGCGGCGGGCGCCGCGAGTGGCGACCTGTTCGTGGCGCAGAACGTCTTCTTCGGCGCGATCGCGCTAGTGATGATCGTGTCGGCCATCCGCTGCGTGACCACCCGCAACGTGGTGCACGCCGCGCTGTGGCTGGTGCTGGTGCTGGCCGGAGCGGCCGCCCAGTTCATCCTGCTGGGCTCGGAGTTCGTGGCCGTCACCCAGGTGCTGGTCTACATAGGCGCCATCGTCGTGCTGTTCCTGTTCGGGATCATGCTCACCAAGGCCTCGATGGGCGACGACGACTCGGTGGCGACCGAGAAGCGGCTCATGGCCGGCCTGGTGGCCGTGCTGCTGCTCGTGGTGATGGGCATCGCGCTGGTCGACAGCTACTCCGACACCCGGTTGGTGATCGACGAGCCCCAGCGCTTCACGGCCGTGTCCGACGCCATCTTCAGCCAGTACATTGTGGCCTTCGAGGCGGTATCCGTGCTGCTGCTGGCCGCCCTTATCGGCGCCATCGTCGTGGCCCGCAAGGAGTAGGGGCCAGCGATGATTGGATACCAGTCACCGACGATCGCGAGGTGGGTGCCGCCGACCGTGCAGGGAGTCGGGGCGCGATGATTCTCAACCAGTTCCTGCTGCTGGCCGCGGTGCTGTTCTGCATAGGCGTGTACGGCGTGCTGGCCCGGCGCAACGGGATCATGGTCCTGATGTCGGTGGAGATCATCCTCAACTCCGTCAACATCAACCTGGTCGCCTTCGGGGCCTTCCGCGACAACGTGGCCGGCGAGGTGTTCGCCCTGTTCGTGATAGCGGTGGCCGCGGCCGAGGTGGGGATCGGACTGGCCATCGTGCTGCTCATCTACCGCAACCGTAGAAGCATCGACCTCTCCGAGGCCGATCTGCTCAGGGGCTGAGGGAACCTTCGCTGTGGGACTGCTCGCTGCCGCCACGACGGTCGCCTCCGCGCTCGCGTCCGAAGAGCCCGTTGCCCACGGGCCCAGCTCGGTCGGAAGCGGCGGGTTCTTCCTCGACTTCGCCTGGCTGATCCCGCTGCTGCCCGCCCTGTCGTTCGTCGGCATCCTGCTGTTCGGCAAGCGCATGCCCCGCAAGGGCTCCGAGCTCGGACTCGTTGCGGTCGGCGGTTCCCTGTTCCTAGCGCTGGGGGCCGCGGTCACCTGGATGGGCCATCGCGACGGCTCTCACGAGGGTGTCCAGGCCGTTCACCGCACCGTGGGGTGGCTGCGCTCCGGCGGCGTCGACTACGACGCGGGCATCCTGCTGGACGGCCTGTCGGTGATGATGCTGGTAGTCGTGACCGCGGTGTCGTTCCTGGTGCACATCTACAGCACCGATTATGTGGCCGGCGACGCCCGGTACACCCATTTCTTCGCGTTCTTGAGCCTGTTCACCGCGGCAATGCTGTTCTTCGTCCTCAGCGACAACCTGCTGCAGATGATCGTCGGCTGGGAGCTGGTGGGCGTTTGCTCGTTCGTGCTGATCGGCCACTGGTGGGAGCACAAGGAAAACTCCGACGCCGCTCTCAAGGCGTTCTTCACCAACCGGGTGGGCGACGTGGGCCTGCTGGTGGGCGTCTCGATCCTGTTCTTCGCTGCGGGCAGCACCTTCGACATGCTGACCATCAGCGAGCGCATCAACGCCGGTGAGGTGAGCCACACCGCGCTGGTGGTGGCCTCGCTGTGCCTGCTGGCCGCGGTGATGTCCAAGTCGGGCCAGTTCGTCCTGCACACCTGGCTGCCCGACGCCATGGCCGGCCCCACGCCGGTGTCCGCGCTGATCCATGCCGCCACCATGGTGGTGGCCGGCATCTTTCTGGTGGCCCGCCTCTACCCGGTGTTC
>JAKZWH010000129.1:0-5845 GCA_047515615.1 Acidimicrobiales bacterium
GACGCGGTGCGCGAGGGGCGCGAGGGCATCGCGGAGTCGACAGTGGGGGGACTGTTCGAGCTGAGCGAGCCGGACGGCATCTACGTCATGACGATCAGGCACCGAGGCCGCTGGTATCTGAGTCCCTTCTACACCGTGGCCGATTACGCCAGGCGCATCGCCGACCTCCCACAGGCCGACTTCACCGCTTCGAGGGAGGACGCCAAGGAGGGCGCGTCAAGCGCTTCGGGCGTGATCGGCGGCTTCGTCGACATGCTCAACTCGCATCGTTTCGAGGACTATCTCGAGGCCGAGACGATCGCCGACCTCGGCGGCGACCGCTCGCCGCTCAACGCCTTCGTCCCGCCCGACGAGCTGGGCGTGGTGCTCGACTACGCGGTGGCGTACCGGGCCTGGCTGGACAGGATCAACGAGCGCGACCAGCCCGAGAACCTGTGGCAGATCATCGACAATCTGGGGCTGGAGATCCGCGGCGAGATCGACATCGAGATCGACACCCGCGAGCAGCCCGGCCCCGACGGCGCCGTGATCCTGTATCTCAGCTCGGGCTCGATCAACGCCCGAGCAGAGGTCACCGTGATCGAGACCGGCGAGGTGCAGCCTTGGGAGATCCATGCTTCCTGGGAGGGCCTGTGCTCGACCGGCTACGCGCAGATCTACGACGATTATGAGGACTTCGAGGTGTGCATCGACCCAGAGGACTGGCCGGGCGACGAGGACGAACCGTTCATCGTGGTGCGCGAAGTCGACGGCTACTGGTATGAGAGCTACGTCGAGACCGGGCTCGCCTACATCAGGCTGTTCTTGGACGACTACCTGAGCGACGTCGCCGACAGGGCGGAAATTTAATCAGCCGGGCCGCGGCACCCAGGAGGCGAGACATTGATGAGCGAACTCCCTGAGCTGGGCTTCTATGCGCTGGCCGGCGAGGCCGACAGCTCACGGGACCTTCTTTCTGAGGTGACAGACGGCGAGTCGCTGGGCCTGGGAACGGTGTTCATCTCCGAGCGCTACAACAAGAAGGAGGCGGCTGCGCTGTGCGGGGCGGCGGCTGCGGTCTCAAAGACGATCAGGATCTGCACCGGCGCCACCAACAGCAACACCCGCCATCCGCTGGTCACCGCCGGATTTGCCCGCACCATGCAGAGCCTCACCGGCGGACGCTTCGTGCTGGGCATCGGCCGGGGCATCGAGCTGCTGCAGTTGGCGATGGGCCTCGATCCGATCACCACAGCCGAGATGGAGGACTTCGCTTCGCTGATGCGCCGGCTGTTCCGAGGGGAGACCGTGCTGAACCACGACGGGCCGGCCGGGCGCTATCCGTATCTGCGCCTCGACTCGTCGCTCGACGAGCACCTGCCCATGAGCATCGTCGCTTTCGGGCCCAACACGCTCGGGCTGGCGGGTCGGTGCTTCGACGAGGTGGTGCTGCACACGTTCTTCGCCGCCGAGACGGTGGTGCGCTGTGTGGAGACGGTGAGGGCCGCGGCCGAGCAGGCGGGTCGGGATCCCGCGGCGGTGCGGGTGTGGTCGTGCCTGGCCACCGTCGGCGACCATGTGCCGTACGAGGCCCGGCTGATGAAGACGGTGGGGCGGCTGGCCACCTATCTGCAGATCTACGGTGATCTGCTGGTGCGCACCAACCGGTGGGATCCCGCCGCTTTGCAGCGCTTCAGGGAGAGCCCGCCGATGGCGCGCCGCCGGGGCGCCATCGATGCCGGGGCCAGCGTCGAGGAGCTGGAACGCTTGGCCGAGGTGATCCCCGACGAGTGGCTCGCCCCGAGCGCCACCGGCACGCCCGAGCAGTGCGCGCAGGCGGTGCAGCACCAGCTCGACCTGGGCTGCGACGGGGTCATCATGCACGGCGCCACCCCCGCCGAGTTGGCGCCGGTGGTGGCCGCCTACCGCGATCGGCGGGGCGAGTCTCAGTAGCTGACGCTGCTCGACGCCGCGCTCACCAGCGGCCTGCTGCGACTTCAGGTCCTACGATTGCTCTCGGTGGCAGTCGCTGACGGTGGTGAATTGGGTCCGTCCCTGCCCGCTCTGGGCCACACCCGGCCCGGTGCCCCCAACCGGCGCCGAGGTCTGCGACACGCGGCTATGGCGGCTGTCCTGGTCCTTGTCGCGTCCGGTTGCGGATCGGATGGGCCCGGGAGCGAGCCACTCCCGCCGGTTGAGGAGGCTCCTGCCGAGCCCGAGTCGCCGGTCGTTGATGAGGCCGACGGAGATGCTGACGAAGAGGCGCCAGCCAGCGTCGAGGACTCTCGTGAGGGTGCGCCCGAGGAGCCGGCTGCCTCAGAGCCCGCCATCGAGGAGCCGGAGCCCGGGGAAGCGGGCGCTGGGGCGGCGGCCGTCGACGAGACGCAGCCCGCAACGGGCACTGGGGAGGAGGCGACTCCGGAACGGCCGGTCGCGTTCGTGCGCTTTGTTAGCCAGAACATCCTGCACGGGGTGGGGTGCCCCCAAGACAGCGATTCGTGCCGGGTGGGTGAGCGGGTATCGCTGTTCATGCGACAGCTCGCCCAGGCCGGATGCCCTGAGCTGGTATCGCTTCAGGAGGCCAACGAGAGGATCGTGGGCCTGGTCGCCGCCGAGGCCGGGGACTGCGGCTACGAGGTCGTCTGGGACGGCGATCCCGGGCTCGACCGGGAGCTGGTGCTGACCACGCTTGAGGTGGCCGGCTCGCGCCGGCGGGTGCTGGCCGACCGATTCCGCTCGGCGTATGTAGTGCGGGTGGCTTCGCCGATCGGGGTGATCGACTTCCTGACCACGCACCTGGCCTCGGGCGACGACCGGGCCTGCAACCCGGGGCTGTGCCCGCCCCCGTGCGATCCCGACGGCAGCCTGCGCACCTGCCAGGCCCGCCAGATCCTCCAGCTCGCTGAGGAGGTCGCCCTCGACGGGGGTGTGACGGTTGCCGGCGGCGACTTGAACGACTCGGCGGGGAGTCCCACGTTGGCGGTGTTCGGCGACGCCGGGTTCGTTGACTCGCACCTGGCTGCGGGCCACAGCGAGTGCGATCCGGCCAGCGGGGCGGGCTGCACGGCGGGGCGGGAGGACGCGTCCCTGGCCGACATGGCAGATCCGTCCAGCGTCCAGAGCAGCCGCATCGACTACCTGTTGTACTCGGCTCCGGGCCGGGACTGCTGGGTGGGTGAAGGCACCGGGCTGTTCAACGCCGAGCCCGAGGCCGGTGAGCTGGCCTTCCCGTCGGACCACACCGGCGTGGTGCTGACATTGGTGTGCGACGTTGCCGGGGCTGGCGGGGTGGACGCGGCCCCCGCGGCGCTGCCCGAGGAGCCCGATGAGCCCGCGCCTACGGACGGCCAGCCCGTCGACGAGGTCACGGCCGAGGCCATCGCAGCCGCCTTCGAGACCCACCTCGACGGATCGATCACCGACATCGAGGTGCGCATCGACCAAGTGGAGGACTTCGAGGGCATGCGCGAGGCGGCCCGCCAGGTGTTCGAGCAGGTCGGAGAGGCCGGCGCGGCCGTCCGGGCCCGGGTCGACGCGATCTCTCGCACGTCGGCCACCACCGGCCGGGTCGTCTATTCGATCCTGCTCAACGACCAGGTCATCTTCGACGGCCGAGTCGGCGAGGCCGTGCTGATAGACGGCCGCTGGTTCGTCTCGCAGGCCACCTTCTGCGACCTGATGGCCCTATCCGGCGCCGACACCCTCACCGTTTGCTGATGGGGTTGCGCTACCCGCTCGACTGAAGGCGAGCGACCAGTGAAGCAAGCGCCGCCCTAGCCATCCCGTTGCATGACCGACCGGACTAATCTCCAATCTGCATCACAACACATCTTTAGAATGTAACATAGATTGTCTCTATACTGCATTGCGCTACCCCTTGGAAGCGCTCGCCGAAGCATCATCGGCGCGCTCGTCCAACTGTGCGAGCGACACCAGCGACACGGGATGACCAAGACGGAATGAACGACAGATACGACGAGAGCGGCGCAGTCGAGTCATCCGACCGGCTCACGATGCCCGGTTATCGCCCGCGCCTTGCTGAGACTGACATCACCGGCGCGCTGAGACGAGTCGGCGCCGTGCTCATCGACGGCGCGCGGGCTTGCGGCAAGACTTGGACGGCCCGGAGGTTCGCCCGCAGCGAGGCCCGCCTCGACGACCCGGCCACGCTGCTGCTCGCCGACGCTGCCCCGGAGACGGTGCTGAGCGGCGCCACCCCGCGGCTGCTCGACGAATGGCAGCATGCGCCAACGCTGTGGAACCGTGTCCGCCGGGCATGCGACGACCGGGCCCGGCCGGGCCAGTTCATCCTGACCGGCTCGGCCATGCCGACCGACGACATCACCCGGCACTCGGGCATGGGGCGCATCGGCCGCGTCCGGATGCGTCCCATGTCGCTGTATGAGATGGGCCACTCCGCCGGCGAGGTCTCGATCCGAGCGATGTTCGACGGCGAGGCTGCCGCGGCGATGCCCCGTCCCGGCATGAGCCTGGCCGAGGTCGCATCGTTCATCTGCGTCGGTGGGTGGCCCGCCAACCTCGACGCGGCTGCTGACGAAGCCGCGAGAACGATCGCCGACTACATCAACGAGGCCGCGCGCGTTGAGGTCTCAGAGGCCGTCGGAGTCCGCCACCAGCCCGACGCGCTGCTGCGGCTCATGCGCTCGGTCGCCCGCAACGTCGCAACCGAGGCGGGTATCACGCGGCTGGCCTCCGACGCCGGAGGCGACACCCAGCTCGCCCGCGGTACGGCAGCCGCCTACCTGCAGGCGTTGCAGCAGATATTCGTGGTGGAGCCACAGCTCGCGTGGTCGGTGGCATTACGGTCGCGGGCGACGCTGCGCAAGGCGCCGAAGCTTCACTTCGTGGACCCGTCGCTGGCCGCCTCATCGCTTCGGGCAACACCGCGGCGGCTGCTGGCGGACCCGGAGACGCTAGGCCTGCTGTTCGAGTCGCTGGTGGTGCGCGATCTGCGTGTCTACAGCCAGGCCGAGCGAGGCGAGGTGTACCACTACCGCGACAATGTGGGCCTGGAGGCCGATGTCGTCATCGAGCGCGACGACGGCGCGTGGATCGCGGTGGAAGTCAAGCTCAGCCCGTCGCCGCAGTCGGTCGACCAGGCCGCCCAGTCTCTGCTGCGACTGCGCAACAAGGTCGCCCGACGACGGGTCTCCGACCTGGCCGCGCTCGTGGTGGTGACCTCCGCAGGCGCCGCCTACCGCCGCGCCGACGGGGTGCAAGTGGCCCCCATCACCACTCTCGGCCCCTGAGGCAGCCAATCAGCTTGGGCACCATGATGGTCGAGGGTGATGACACCGCCAGCGACAGCGGGCGGCCAGCCTGTCGCCGCACTACAGCAATACCATGCGAACCAGTGGCAAAGGACACCGCCAGAGTGCTGGGCAATTCAGGTCGGGGCGCTCGTGTCTGTATCGGTTCTCGGATCGTGTCCGACCCCACCGGCCCTCCCGACCAGCCCATCGCGGCGCGAGCCGCCGCAGACTGATCTGGTTGGGAGGGCAGGACGACCATGCACCCCTTCGCCGACGTGTTCGACGCTGCAACGGTCGTGGCGCTCGCCGAGCCGCAGGTGCACGCGCGTGGCGAGGGCTACCGGCGCAACGGGCGGGTCGGACCGCTCACGGTTTGCGACGGGCGGCTGGAGGCGACGGTGCGGGGCACCATGCCCTACGTCGTGGAGCTTTGGGCCGAACGCGGCAAGCCACGGTGGTCTTGCACGTGCCCGGCCGCTGAGGACGGCTCGTTCTGCAAGCACTGCACCGCTGTGGCCCTCTCGATGGGATCAGACGACAGTCCACTGGTTGTTCCGCCTCTCGCCCCTCTCGCCCGGCTCGTCCGGGCGCAG
>JAKZWH010000130.1:0-13972 GCA_047515615.1 Acidimicrobiales bacterium
GGCGAACGTGCCCCGCTGCACCCGGCCGCGAGCGCGGCCAGCCCGACGACGATCGCGACCGCTCTTGTCGGCGGCCGCGGCCACATCGCGGGCGCCTGCCTGCGGCGCGATCGGCGGACGCCCTCCACGCAACGCCCCTTAGCCATCAACCCAGGTCAGTCGCAATGCGCTGCAGGATTCGCAGGGAGCCGACCGCAGCCTGCTCGCGGAAACATCCGTCGGCCAGTGCCCGGCACCAGATCTCGTAGGGGGGGCGTCCGCCGTCGGCGGGATCCTCGAACACATCGTGGATGGCCAGCAGACCGCCCGGCGCCACGTGGGGCGACCAGCCTTCGTAGTCGCGGTGGGCCGACTCCGCGCCGTGGCCGCCGTCGATGAACACGAGGGCCAGCGGCGTGGCCCACAGCGACGCCACCGTGGGCGAGTCACCCACCACGGCCACCACCGCCTCCTCCAGCCCGGCGTCGCGGACGGTGCGGCGGAAGAACGGCAGCGTGTCGATCACGCCCAACTCGGCGTCCACCACCTCGGGGTCGTGATGCTCCCACCCGGGCTGGTTCTCCTCGGAGCCGCGGTGGTGGTCCAAGCAGAACAGAACCCGGCCCGCCTGCTGGGCAGCCGCACCGAGGTAGACCGCCGACTTGCCGCAGTAGCTGCCCACCTCCAGCAGCGGCCCGTCCACTTCGACCGAGGCCGCGGCCTCGTAGAGAGCCAGACCCTCCTCGGCGGGCATGAAGCCCCGGGCCGCCTCCGCGGCGCGACGCAGCCGCTCTTCCATCAACCCTGATGGCGGTAGCGCTGGGTCGGGCACACCGTTCGTATTGTCGGCACCGGCTCAGCCTTTCGCAGAGCGAGGCCACATCACCCGTTCGAGGAACAGGTACTTGGCCACCCATACCGTTCCGTAGGCGCTGAGATTGCCGGCCACCACGATGGCAGTCTCGGAGGTGAACTCCTCCACTACCCGTACCACGACCGACGACAGGACCAGCCCCACTAGCGCAATGGACCAGAACGTCAGCACCTCACCGCCCCAGCGGTGCGGGCCGCTGCGCTGCCACACCCACGCCCGGCTTAACAGATACGCAGGCACCGTGCCCACCATCCACGCCGCCAGGTTGGCCCAGACCGCCGACCAGCCGAGCACGGCGTGACAGATCGAGAGCACGGTGACGCCGACTGTGACGTTCACCACCGACACTCCGCAGTAGCGCAGCGCCTTGCACGCGTGCTCGGCCACCAAGCGTTGCAGCGTTGACGAGAGTGCCGTGCTCACCATCCGCAGACTAGGCCGACTAACTGGCGTCGAGAATCCGCCTAGAGGCCGAGCGGATTGGCGCAGTTGAGGAGGATTTAGCAATGCGCTGAGCGAGGCCGGGGCCCGAGCGGCCCGTGAGCGCAGCAAACAAGAGCGGGAAACACCAGAGGCCGAGCGGGCGCAGGTCAGCCACGGTTGCGCTCGACGGCCGCCGCGATCCGCTCGAACACCTCGTCGGGGGTTCCCAGCCCGTCCACGGTCGCGAGCAGCCCGCGGGCCTCGAACCAGTCGAGCAGGGGTGCGGTCTGCTCCTCGTACAGCTCGAGCCGGCGCTGGATCGCCTCCAGGGTGTCGTCCGAGCGCCCCCGATCCAGCATCCGGGCCGTCACTACGTCTATAGGAACGTCGATGTTCACCGCCACGTCGAGACGATGGCCCAGCTGGTCCAGAATGGCCTCCAGAGCGTCGGCCTGGTCGCTGGTCCGCGGGTAGCCGTCGAGCAGCACCCCGCCGGTGGCGATGTCGTCATGCGACAGCCGGTCGCTCACGATGCCGTTCATGATGTCGTCGCCTACCAGCCCGCCGGCGTCCATGACCGCCTTGGCCTGCCGGCCGAGCTCGGTGCCGGCTGCCACCGCGGCCCGAAGGACGTCGCCGGTGGAGAGGTGAACGCAACCGAGCGCCCCGGTGAGGCGCTCCGACTGCGTTCCCTTGCCCGAGCCCTGCCGGCCCAGGATCACCATCCGCAAGGGTGCCACTTACTTGAGGAAGCCCTCGTAGTTGCGCATCATGAGCTGGCTGTCGATCTGCTTCATCGTTTCCAGCGCCACGCCGACGGCGATGAGCAGGGAGATGCCTCCGAAGGCGAAGCCGCTTGCGCCGCCTCCTGCGCCGGCGTTCACGTCGGTGCCGATGGTGACCGCCACGAGGATGGAGGGAACCAACGCAACCGACGCGATGAACAGGGCTCCGGGCAGGGTGATGCGCGACAGGATCCGGGCCAGGTAGCGCTCGGTCTGGACTCCGGGACGGATGCCGGGAATGAACCCGCCCTGCTTGCGGATCGTGTCGGCCTGCTTCACCGGGTCGAAGGTGATGGCGGTGTAGAAGTACGCGAACCCGATGATCATCATCCCGAAGAAGAACAGGTACACGGGGCTGGTCGGATAGGTGAGGTGATCATCGACGAACGACTGGATGCCGCCTCCGATGCCGCCGTCGGGCATGGCCGCGCCCACCAGGGTGGGCAGGTACAGCACCGAGCTGGCGAAGATGATGGGAATGACGCCCGACTGGTTGACCTTCAGCGGTATGTAGGTGCTCTGGCCGCCGTACATGCGCCGGCCCACGACCCGCTTGGCGAACTGCACCGGGATGCGGCGCTGGCCCTGCTCCACGAAAACGATGCACACCAGCAGGATCACAGCCACGACCACGAAGCCGGCTAGGGCGTTGTTCCCGTTGTTGGCCCTGACCGCGGTGAGCTGGGCCGGCAGCGACGACACGACGCTGGTGAAGATCAGCAGCGACATGCCGTTGCCGATGCCGCGCTGGGTGATCAACTCCCCCATCCACATGAGCAGGGCGGTGCCGGTGGTGAGCGTCAGGACCACCACGAACACGACCCACACCGTGAAGTCGGGCAGCAGGTCGATCCCGCCGACCAGAGCGCCGCTGTGGAACAGGAAAGCGAAGCTGGTCGACTGAAGCAGGGCTATGCCGACGGTGAGGTAGCGGGTCCACTGGGTGATCTTGCGCTGGCCCACCGCACCCTGCTGCTGCCACTGCTCGATGCGGGGGATCACCACGCCCAGGATCTGCATGATGATCGACGCCGTGATGTAGGGCATGATCCCGAGCGCGAACACCGCGAACTGGGTGAGCGCGCCGCCCGAGAAGAGCTGGACGAACCCTAGGATCCCACCCAACGTGTTGGCCTGGTCCCGCATCAACTGGACGGCGTCGGTGTCCACGTACGGCGCCGGAATGAAGGCCCCGAGGCGGTAGACGCCGATGATGAACAGGGTGAACAGGATCTTGTTGCGCAGGTCCGGGATGCGGAACATGTTGAGCACGCGGTTCAGCACGGCAGCCTCCCGCCGCTCGCCAGATCAGCCTCCCTGGTCCTCACAGCCCTCTCCCCGTTAGCGGTTGGTGTGCTGGTTGTAGCTGCCGTGCGGCGGCCGTCGGTCGCCCCACGGCAGCGCCACGATCTCGACGCTGCCGCCAGCGGCGGCGATGGCCTCCGCGGCGCTGTCGGACACCGCGTGGGCCCGCACCCGCACCGCCCGGTGAAGCTCGCCGCGGCCCAGTACCTTCACTAGCGCCTTCTTGCCCACCAGGCCCCGCTCCCGCAGTATCTCGGGCGAGACCTCGTCGAGTCCGGTGGCCTCGATGGTGTCGAGGTTCACCGGCTGGTACTCCACACGGAAGGGGTTGGTGAAGCCGCGCCACTTGGGGACGCGGCGCAGCAGCGGCATCTGCCCGCCCTCGAAGCCGGCGGGCACCTTGCTGCGGGCCTTCTGGCCCTTCATGCCGCGACCCGCGGTCTTGCCCCCGCGCCCGGCGATGCCCCGGGCCACCCGCTTGGGTCGCTTGTGCGACCCGGGGTGGGCTCTCAGGTCGTGCAGCTTCGTCATCCGTCAACCTCCTCAACGGAGACCAAGTGGGGAACTCTACCGATCATGCCGCGTATCTCGGGGCGGTCGGGCAGGGTGTTGCTCCTGCCGATCCGTCCCAGGCCGAGGGCTCGCAGCGTACCGCGCTGTTTGGGCTTGGCGCCGATGGCGGAGCGAATCTGGGTCACCAGCAGAGCCATCACCCCTGCTCCGCCCCGTGGTCCCGCCGGGCGGCTGCAGCCCGGTCGATGCGCGTAGCCTGGTAGGCGTCCCACAGGCCCTTGGGAATGAACTCTTCGGGGTCCAGGCCCCGCATGCGAGCGACCTCGTCGGGGAGGCGCAGCGCCTGCAGCCCGCTGATGGTGGCCCGGGCGACGTTTATGTGGTTGTGCGAGCCGAGCGACTTGCACAGCACGTCGCCAATGCCCGCCTCCTCGAGGATGGCCCGGGCCGCGCCGCCCGCGATCACCCCGGTGCCGGGAGCAGCCGGCTTGAGCAGCACGCGGCCGGCGCCGGTCCTGCCGATTACCGGGTGCATGATGGTGCTGCCCGCCATCGGCACCTCGAACACCATGCGCCTGGCCTCCTCAGTGCCCTTCTGGATGGCCAGCGGCACCTCCTTGGCCTTCCCGTAGCCGAGGCCCACACGGCCGGCCCCGTCGCCGATCACCACCAAAGCGGTGAAGGAGAACCGGCGGCCGCCCTTGACGACCTTGGCCACCCGGTTGATGTTGATAACCCGCGACTCCCGCAGCGGGGGGCCACTCGAGCGCTCCTCGGCCATCAGAACTCCAATCCCGGATGCGGGACGATTCGCTCGGCCATCAGAACTCCAATCCGGCCGAGCGCGCCGTATCGGCGAGCTCGGCCACCCTGCCGTGATACCGGTAGCCGCCGCGGTCGAACACGGCGGCCGTGATGCCGGCGTCCAGGGCCCGCTGCCCGATGAGCGTCCCCACTGAGCGGGCCGCGGCCACGTTGCCGCCGAGAGAGGACCGCAGCTCGGCCTCCAGCGTGGAGGCCGACACCAGGGTCGTCCCCGCATCGTCGTCGATGAGCTGGGCCGCGATGTGCCGGCTCGACCGGAACACCGACAGGCGCGGCCGTTCGGCCGTGCCCCGCACCTTCTTGCGGACGCGCCGGTGCCGGCGGATGCGGCCCTCCCGGCGCCTTCTGGCCTGATCAACCATGGCTACTTCGCCGCCTTCCCGGCCTTGCGCTTGACGCGCTCGTCGGCGTACCGGATGCCCTTGCCCTTGTAGGGCTCGGGCGGGCGCCATTTCCTGATGTCGGCCGCCACTTGGCCGACGAGCTGCTTGTCGATGCCCTTCACGAGGATCTGCGCCCGCTGCGGGACCTCGAACTCCACGCCGGAGGGGGCCGTGATCTTCACGGTGTGGCTGAAGCCGAGGGCCAGCTCCAGCGAGGCTGGCGTGGACTCGTTGACCCGGTAACCCACGCCCTGGATGCGGAGCTCCTTGGTGAACCCCTCGGTCACGCCGGTGACCATGTTCTGCAACAGCGTCCGGGTGAGCCCGTGCAACGACTTGCTCTGGGCGGTGTCGTCGGGGCGCTCGACGTGCAGCCTGCCGTCGGCGCAGCGCGCCGTGATCTGACCGGGGAGCTCCCTGCGGAGCGTTCCCTTGGAACCCGTCACCACGACGGTGCGGCCCTCAAGGGCCACATCCACCCCGCTGGGGACGGTGATGGGGGCCTTTCCCACGCGACTCATGGCCTGCTCCTCACCACACGTAGCAGAGGATCTCGCCGCCCATGCGGTTCTTCCTCGCCTCCCGGTCGCTCATAAGGCCCTTGTTGGTGGACACCACCGCCACGCCGAGCCCGCCCTGGACCCGCGGGATCTCCTCCCGCTTCCTGTAGATGCGCAGCCCCGGCTTGGAGATGCGCCGCAGCCCGCGGATGACGCGGTCCCGCTCGGGCGAGTACTTCAGCTCGATCGTGAGGGTCTTGCCCGGCCGGGGCGAGTTGTCCGTCTCGGCGTAGGACGCGATGTAGCCCTCCCGGCGCAGCACCTCGGCCAGTGCGAGCTTTCGGTTCGATGAGGGCATCGACACTTCGTCGTGCATGGCCACATTGGAGTTGCGTATGCGGGTCAGCATGTCTGCGATCGGATCTGTCATCGTCATCGGCAGGCCACCTCACCAACTCGCCTTCTTCACGCCGGGAAGTTCCCCGGCGTGGGCCAGGTCGCGCAAGCAGATGCGGCACAGGTTGAACTTCCGGTACACGGACCGGGGTCGGCCGCATTTGCGGCACCGCGTGTAGGCCCGCACCTTGAACTTGGGCGTGCGCTGCTGCTTCTCTCTGAGGGCCTTCTTAGCCATCGGTTATTGCCCCTCTCGCCGGAACGGAAACCCGAACGCCTCCAAAAGCGCCCGGCCCTCGGTGTCGGTCTTGGCTGTGGTGACGATCGTGATGTCCATTCCCCGGGTGGCGTCGACCGTGTCGTAGTCGATCTCCGGGAAGATGAGCTGCTCGGTGATGCCGAACGTGTAGTTGCCGCTGCCGTCGAAGGACCGTATCGACAGCCCGCGAAAGTCGCGGACGCGGGGGATGGCCAGCGTTATGAGCCGGTCGAAGAACTCGTACATGCGGTCGCCCCGCATCGTGACCTTGCAGCCGATGGCCATGCCGGTTCGCAGCTTGAAGCTGGCCAGGGACCGCTTGGCCCGGGTGATCTGTGCCTTCTGGCCCGAGATCACGGCCAGGTCGGCCTGTGCACCCTCGAGCAGCTTGGCCTGGGTCGTAGCGTCGCCGACGCCCATATTGAGCACGATCTTGGAGAGCTTCGGCACCATCATCACGTTCGACAGCCCCAACTGGTCGATCAGGGCGAGCTTGATCTCGTCGTCGAACGCGGCCCGCAGCCGGGGCGGGTAGCCGGTGGCCGCGGTCACAGGTCCGCCCCCGTGCGCCGACAGATGCGGACCTTGGCCCCCTCGGGCGTGAACCGGTAGCCCACCCGGGTGGGCTTGCCGTCGGTGGGGCTCACCACCGCTAAGTTGGACGCGTCGATGGGCATGGCCTTGTCGATGATGCCGCCCTGCTGCACGTTGCGGGTGGGCGCCTGGTGACGCTTGGCGACGTTGACGCCCTCCACGATCACCCGGCCCACAGTGGGCAGGACCCGTTCGACCGTGCCCTCCAGCCCGGAGTCCTTGCCCGAGAGCACCACGACCCGGTCGCCCTTGATGATCTTCATTGACCCCGAGCGGGGGCGCTTGGAGCGTCTGGCCATCTAGAGCACCTCCGGCGCCAGTGACACGATGCGCATGAACTGCTTGTCTCGAAGCTCGCGGCCGACCGGTCCGAAGATTCGGGTGCCCCGAGGCTGGTCCTGCTCGTTGAGCAGAACCGCGGCGTTCTCATCGAAGCGGATGTAGCTGCCGTCGCCGCGGCGCTTCTCCTTGCGGGTGCGCACCACGACGCAGCGCACCAAATCGCCCTTGCGTACCTGGGCGCCGGGGATGGCGTCCTTGACGGTGGCCACGAACACGTCTCCCACCGAGGCGTAGCGCCGCTTGGAGCCGCCAAGCACCTTGATGCACAGCACCTCTTTGGCACCGGAGTTGTCGGCGACGCGCAGCCGGGACTCCTGTTGGATCATCTGGCACACTCCGAGAAGCTCGACTCCTGCTGGATCACTTGGCACGCTCCACGATCTCGACGAGGCGCCAGCGCTTCGTCTTGGACAGCGGCCGGGTCTCGGCGATCCGCACGCGGTCGCCCACGCCCAACTCGTTGTCGGCGTCGTGGACCGAGAGGCGGGTGGTCCGCTGCACGGTCTTGTCGTAGCGCGGGTGCCGCACCCGTTCGGTGGCCTCGACGATCACCGTCTTGTCCATGCGGTCCGAGACCACGACGCCCTCACGCACCTTGCGGCGGTTGGGACGGGGCTGGGTGTCCTGATCCATGGTCATCTCTCCTCGGCTGCGGCCAGCTCCGCCTCGGCGGCCGCGATCTCGCGGGCCCGCAGCTCGGTGAGCAGGCGGGCGATGTCGCGGCGCACCTGCGTGAGGCGCGCCGGGTTGTCCAGCTGGCCGGTGGCGAACTGGAAGCGCAGATTGAACAGCTCCTCCTTCGCCTCCGACAAGCGCTCGATCATGTCGGTATCGCCGAGGTCAGTGAAAGCCTTGCCCCGAGCCATTTAGAGGGCCTCCTCCCGGGTGACGAAGCGAGCCCTTATGGGCAGCTTCTGGATGGCCCGATCGATGGCGCCGCGGGCGATGTTCTCGTCGTGGTAGGAGAGCTCGAACAGGATGCGGCCGGGGCGGACCACCGCCACCCAGTGCTCCGGGTTGCCCTTGCCCGAACCCATCCGGGTCTCGGCCGGCTTCTGGGTTACGGGCTTGTCGGGAAAGACGTTGATCCAGACCTTGCCGCCCCGCTTGATATGGCGCGTCATGGCCACGCGGGCCGCCTCTATCTGGCGCGACGTCAGCCATCCCGGCTCCAGCGCCTGGATGCCGAATTCGCCGTGGGTGATTTCGGTGCGCCCCTTCGAGAGGCCCTTGGTGCGGCCCCGGTGGTGCTTGCGGTGTCGAACCTTGCGCGGCATCAACATGTCGTCTGCCCCCTCAGTCGTCGCCCGGACGGAAGTGGGGCGTCTCGTGGTGGTCGCGGGTGGAGGCCTCGATGGCGGCCTCCTCGTCGAGCAGCTTCTCGAACTCGGGGTCGGCCTCGCCTACCAGCGGCGCAGGCTCCTCGTCGCCAGTCTCTTCGCTGAACTCGCGGCGGGGGGCCGCCGACGACGACACGATCTTGCGGGGGCGGGCGCCAGGCCCCGAGGTCTCGCCCGCGGCCATGGCGGCCTCCTTGGAGGCCTTGTCCTCCGAGAGCGTCTTGTAGGGCAGGATGTCGCCCTTGTAGAGCCAGACTTTCACGCCGATGCGGCCGTAGGTGGTGCGGGCCTCGCGTAAGCCGTAGTCCACGTCGGCCCGCAGGGTGTGCAGCGGCACCCGACCCTCGCGATACCACTCGGTGCGGGCCATCTCGGAGCCGCCGAGACGGCCCGAACACTGCACCCGGATCCCGAGCGCCCCGGCCCGCTGGGCGTTCTGCACTGCCCGCTTCATGGCTCGGCGGAAGGCCACCCGGCCGGTCAGCTGGTCGGCAACGCCCTGTGCGATGAGGGCCGCGTCGAGCTCGGGCTGCTTGATCTCCTGGATGTTGAGCTGCACCCGTGGGTTGCCACTGATCTCGGTGAGGCCGGCCCGCAGCCGGTCGGCCTCGGCGCCGCGCCGCCCGATCACGATCCCGGGCCGGGCCGTGTGCACGTCGACACGCAGCCGGTCCCGGGTGCGCTCGACCTCCACGCGGCTGATGGCCGCGTGGGGCAGCTCGGTCATTAGGAAGTCTCGGATCTTCCAGTCCTCAATGACGTTCTCCGCGTAATCCTTGCGGTCGGCGAACCACCGGCTCTTCCACTCGGTGGTCACGCCCAGGCGGAACCCGTAGGGATTTACCTTCTGACCCATCAGTCTCCCCCTCCAGACTTGCCGAACTCTTCGTCGGCCGCTTCAGCGCTCTCAGCGTCGGGCTCCTCGGCCGCGGACGCGTCGATGTCGCCGCCAGGCTCCTCGGGGGCCGCGACGTCTACGGCGTCGCCATCGTCGAACTCCCCAGCCTGGTCGTCAGCCAGAGCGGCCTCGGTCGCTTGCACCACCGCGGAAGCCTGAGCCTTCACGTCCACCTCGGCCTCCTCATCGGCGGCCGCGGCCTCCTGGCGCGCCGCGGCACGGGACCGGGCCACCCTGCGCCTGCGAGCCTCGGCCGGGGCGACGCCGCGCCGCGACTGCAAGGCTTGCATCTGCTCGAGTATCTCAGGGTCATAGCGGCTGACGATCACCGTGACGTGGCATGTGCGCTTGCGGATGGGGGTGGCCCTCCCCCGGGCCCGGGGTCGCCAGCGTTTGAGGGTGGGGCCCTCGTCGGCGTAGCAGGCCGAGACGTACAGCTCGTCGGGGTCGAGGCCGTCGTTGTGCTCGGCGTTGGCCACCGCCGAGTCCAGAACCTTGGCGATGGGCCGTGCGATGTCGCGCTCGGAGAAGGCCAGGATGTCCTGGGCCTCGCCGCAGCTCTTGCCCCGGATGAGGTCGAGAACCTCGCGGGCCTTGTACGCCGAAGTGCGTAGGTAGGTGGCGCGGGCCCGGGTGCCGGGGCGCTCGTTCGTCTTGGTGCCGGTCATCAGCGGCGCGCCCCCCGCTCCTGCCCGGCGTGATACCGGAAGGTCCTGGTGGGGGCGAACTCGCCGAGCTTGTGTCCGACCATCGACTCGGTGATGTAGACCGGCACGTGTTTGCGGCCGTCGTGCACGGCAAGGGTGTGACCGACCATGTCGGGGATGATGGTGGACCGGCGCGACCACGTCTTGACCACCCTCTTCTCGTTGCGCTCGTTGAGATCGTCGATCTTGCGCAGGAGGTGGTCGTCCACGAAGGGACCCTTCTTGAGGCTTCGGGGCATGGTGCTACCTCCGGGTGCCGCGACTGCGGCGGCGGCGAACGATCATCTTGTCGGAGTCCTTCCTGCGGGCACGGGTCCGTCCCTCGGGCTTGCCCCACGGCGAGACGGGGTGACGCCCGCCCGAGGACTTGCCCTCACCCCCGCCGAGGGGATGGTCAACCGGGTTCATGGCCACGCCCCGGGTCTGGGGGCGCACGCCCTTCCAGCGGTTGCGGCCCGCCTTGCCGATCTTGGTGAGCTCGTGCTCGGAGTGGCCGACCTCGCCGATCGTGGCTCGGCAGTCGATGGGCACCCGCCGCATCTCCGTGCTGGGCAGGCGCAGCGTGGCGAAGCGCCCCTCCTTGGCCACCAGCTGCACGCTGGCGCCGGCGCTGCGGCCCATGCGGCCACCCCCGCCCGCCTTCAGCTCGACGTTGTGGACCACGGTCCCTACCGGGATGTAGCGCAGCTCCAGGGCGTTGCCGGGGCGGATCTCCGATCCCGAACCCGACATGAGCAGATCGCCCACCTCCACGCCTTTGGGCGCAAGGATGTAGCGCTTCTCCCCGTCGTGGTAGTGGAGCAGCGCGATGCGGCAGGTGCGGTTCGGGTCGTACTCGATGGCGGCCACCGTGGCCGGCACGTTGTCCTTGGTACGAACGAAGTCGATCTTGCGGTAGCGCTGCTTGTGGCCGCCGCCGCGGTGGCGAGCCGTCTTGCGCCCGAGATTGTTGCGGCCGCCGGTGCCCGACTGCTTGACGAGCAGGCTGCGCTCGGGGGTCGCGCGGGTGATCTCGGAGAAGTCCGACGCGGTCTGGAACCGGCGGCCCGGGCTGGACGGCTTGCGTTTGCGGATCGCCATGGTCAGGCCTCGAAGAGATCGATCGAGTCGCCGACGGCCAGAGTGACCAGGGCGCGCTTGGTGTCGGCCCGGCGGCCCCACGTGTTGTTGCGCCGGTTGTGCCGCCGCTTGCCCTTGCGGCGCAGCGTGTTGACCTTCACCACCGAGACGTCGAAGATCGCCTCGACCGCGACCCGGATCTCGGGCTTGGTGGCCTCCGGGGCGACGATGAACGTGTAGACGTTGTCGGAGAGCAGCGCGTAGCTCTTCTCCGACACGACGGGGCGAAGGATCACGTCGCGGTGGTCACGCACTGCGGTCACCGTCGCCGTCCGTGCCGCGGTCGGCTGCATCGACGTCACCAGTGTCAGCACCGCGGCCGGTCGGCAGCACGTCGGAGGTGAACACCACTACGTCGCTGTTGAGCACGTCGTAGGTGTTCAGCTCGCGGTAGTGCAGGCAGTGCACGGGCGGCAGGTTGCGGAAGCTCTTCTGGGCGTCGGGATCGTCGTCGCCCAGCACCACCAGGACCTTTCCGGTCGCTCCGATGGCATCGAGGGCGGCCGCGGCGTCGCGGGTGCGGGGCTCGTCGAAGCGCCAGCGGTCCACCACGATGACGCGGCCGGAGCGGGCCCGGTCCGAAAGCGCGGAGGCGAGGGCCAGGCGCTTCATCTTCTTGGGGGTGCGCTGGCGGTAGTCGCGGGGCTTGGGGCCGTGGGCCGCACCGCCGCCGCGCCACTGGGGAGACCTGATCGAGCCGTGACGGGCCCGGCCGGTGCCTTTCTGGCGCCAGGGCTTGGCCCCGCCGCCGGCCACCTCGGCCCGGCCCTTGGTGCTGTGGGTGCCGGCCCGGCGGGCCGCGAGCTGCGCGGTCACCACCTGGTGCATCACGGAGATGTGGGGCTCCACGTCGAAGATCGATGAGTCGAGGACGACTTCGCCGACCTCGAGGCCCTTGGGCGTCACCACCTTCACCGGCCCCATGCGCTCAGCCGCCCTTCACCGCGTCGCGCACGACGACGGTGCCGCCCTTGGGGCCGGGAACGGCGCCCTTCACCAGCAGCACCTCGGCGTCGGCGTCAGCCTTGACCACTTCGAGGTTGAGTGTGGTGACCCGGCTGGCTCCGGCCCGGCCGGGCATCTTCTTGCCCTTGAACACCCTCGAGGGGGTGGCGCACTGGCCCACGGCGCCAGGCTTGCGATGCACCTTGTGGGCTCCGTGGCTGGCGGGCTGCCCCTTGAAGCCGTGGCGCTTCATCACGCCGGTGAAGCCCTTGCCCTTGGAGACCGCGGTCACATCGACCCGCTCACCCGAGGCGAGCACGTCGACGCCGATCTGTTGGCCGACGGCGTACTCGCTCACGTCCTCGAGGCGCAGCTCCACCACGGCCCGGCCGGGGTCCACCCCGGCCCGCTCGAAGTGCCCCGCCTCCGGCTGAGTGAGCCGGGCGGGATCGATCATGCCGAAGGTGACCTGTATCGCGCTGTAGCCATCGCGCTCGTTGGTCTTCACCTGCACCACGCGGCAGGGCGAGACGCGCAGGACGGTGACGCCGACGACCCGGTTGCTGTCGTCCCACACCTGGGTCATGCCGACCTTGGTGCCCACGATCGCCTTTGTGGCCATGGCCTCGTCCTGACATCTCGGCGCGAGCGCCGCTCACGCGAACGCTCCGCTCGGGCTTGCCCGGCGGAGCGACGACTCGGTTGTGCCGCACGGTTCCCCCGCGGTACCCCGCCAAGGCCTGTGCGGACGTCGATTCACGCTCGCCCCGGACGGCCCGAGGCGAACCGCGGAGTGTAACGGTGCCCACCCCTAGCCCCAACCCTCAGAGGCCGAGCGGGAATCACAACGCTGCACCGCGAGGCGGCAACACCTGCCCGCGCCGTCTCTCAGAGCCCCGGTCGGTCCCCCTGCCCGCGGACGCCGTTGGCTAGAGTTGCGGCGATGGACGACGGCAGGACCGTGCCAACCTGGGTGAAGCGGGCCATCGTCTGGTTCTGGCTCGGCGCCTTGGCCACCTTCTACGCGGTCGGGGTGGTGAGAGCCCTCAGGACGCTGCTGGTGGTGCTGCTCGTGTCGCTGTTCATGGCGTTCGCGCTGGAGCCCGCGGTGAACGCCATGGCGGGCAAGGGCGTCCGTCGTGGCCTTGGCACGGCCATTGTGTTCGCTGGCGTCACCCTCCTGGCGGCTGCCTTCTCCGCAGTGATCGGCGCCGCGCTCGCCTCCGAGACCAACTACCTGATCGAAAAGGCGCCCACCTACATCGACGACATCGAGAGCTGGCTCGACGACACCTTGGGCCTCCAACTGGACTTCGACACGCTGAAGGACGAGTTCCTCGAGGGCGGCGGGCTCCAAGACACGGCCGGCCGCTTCGCCGACGACGTGGTCAACGTCGGCACGACGGTTGCGAGCCTGCTGTTCCAGCTGTTCACCGTGGCCCTCTTCACCTTCTACTTGGTGGCCGAGGGCCCCAAGCTCCGCAAGATGGTGTCCGCGAAGCTGAGCGAGCGCAAGGCCGAGATCGTGACCGAGATCTGGGATCTGGCCATGAACAAGACCGGCAGCTACATGTACTCGCGCACGATCCTTGCTGCGCTGTCGGCTTTCGTGCATTGGATCGCGTTCGCGCTGCTCGATGTGCCCTCCCCCATCGCCCTCGCGCTGTGGGTCGGTGTCGTGTCGCAGTTCATCCCCGCGATCGGCGCGTACATCGCGGGGGTGCTGCCGGTGCTGGTCGCGCTGCTGCACTCACCTCGCACCGGACTCTTCGCGCTGATCGTGAT
>JAKZWH010000131.1:0-13309 GCA_047515615.1 Acidimicrobiales bacterium
GCGTCGACGAAGCTGCCCCCCGCGCTAGCCACTGCACTGGCCAACTCGGCGGCTTGGCCCGGGCTGATCGTGCTCATGTCCACGCATACGGCCCCGGCTTGAAGCGACCGTGCCATGCCGCCCGAGCCTGTATAGAGATCGAGCAGCACGTCGCCGTCGGCCACCATGGTGATCACCACGTCGGCTTCGGTGGCCAGGATCGCGGGCGAGGCGGCCACCCGGGCTCCGCTGCGGGCGGCCAACGTTTCCGACTTGGATGCGGTGCGGTTCCAGACGACCAGCGGGAACCCCGCGGCCGCGATGTTGGTCGCCATGGGAAGCCCCATCCTTCCCAGCCCGACGAAACCGACTGTGGTGTCGCTCATGGTGCCGCAGTCCTGGAGAGCCGCCGACGATTCCGCGTCAGTCGAGGGTCTTGGAGACGACTTCCACGATGCGCGACACCGAGGGAATGGCGGCGTCCTCGAGGGAACCGGCGGAGGGCAGGGGGATGTGATCGGTGGTGATGCGGATCACGGGCTGGTCCAAGTCGAAGAAGGCCTCCTCCATCACGATGGAGGCCACTTCGGCCCCCCATCCGCACAATCGGGGGTTCTCCTCGACGGTGAAGACCCTTCCCGTCTCACTGGAGGCGGCCAGCAGCGTCCGGGTGTCGAGGGGCACCAGGCAGCGCAGGTCGACCACGGTGGCCTCCACCCCCTGGCGGGCCAGGTCCTCGGCCGCGGCCAAGGCTCTGGGAACCATGGCCGCCAGGGCCACGATCGTCAGGTCGGAGCCTGTGCGCACGACCGCGGCCTTGCCCAGCTCGCCCACCAGCTCGCCGTCGGGGACGGGCCCCTTGGTGGGGTAGAGAGCCTTGTGTTCGAAGAAGATGACCGGGTCGGGATCACGGATGGACGCGGCCATTAGTTCGATGAGGTCACGGGGTGTTGAGGGTGCCACCACCTTGAGGCCCGGCACCGACATGGCCCAGTTCTCGACGCTCTGGGAGTGCTGGGCGCCGAAGCGCAACCCTCCTCCGTTGGCGGTTCGTATCACGAGCGGCAGCTCGACTTGGCCGTCGGTCATGTAGCGGGTCTTGGCGATCTGGTTGGCGACGATGTCCCAGCATGTGGCCAGGAAGTCCGAGAACATGATCTCGGCCACCGGGCGAAGGCCGTTCATGGCCGCGCCCATCGCCGCGCCGATGATCGCCTCCTCGGAGATCGGGGTGTCGCGCACCCGCCTCGGCCCGAACCTCTCCAAGAGTCCGGATGTGGTCTTGAACACGCCTCCAGCCGCGGCCACGTCCTCACCGATGAAGTAAACCGTCTCGTCTCGCTCCATTTCCTGGGCGAGCGCTCTGGCCACCGCCTCGCGGTACGTGATCAGTTCCGCCATGCCGATCCTCCATCAGCCCACAGGTTCTTGCCGATCACGGAAGCGGTTGGCTCCGGAGCGGCCTTGGCCTCGGTGACAGCCTCATTCATCGTCCTGCTCGCGGCGGCTTCGACATCGTCGAGCTGCTTCGTGGATGCGCCCGTGTCGAGGAGGCGCTCCCTGTAGGCGGGGATCGGATCGCGGGCCTTCCATCTCGCCACCTCGTCGTCGGGCCGGTAGTCGCCTGGATCGGCCCGGGAGTGGCCGCCGTGGCGATAGGTGACGGCTTCGATGAGGCTGGGGCCTCCCCCGGCCCGGGCTCGCTCGATGGCGGATCGGGCCGTGTCGAACATCTGGTCCGCATCGTTTCCGTCCACGAGGACAGGATCAAGTCCGTATGCCGCGGCCCGGTCCGCGGCCGGGTTCTTCACCGCGGTCACCGATCGGATGGGCGTGTACTCCATGTACTGGTTGTTCTCGCACACGAACACCACCGGCACGGACCAGACCACCGCCATGTTCAAGGCCTCGTGGAAGGCCCCGATGTTGGTGGCGCCGTCACCGAAGAAGCAGACGGCCGTCTGGCCGGTTCCCCGTTCTGATGCCGCCCAGGCCGCCCCGACCGCGATCGGCAGGTGGGCCCCCACGATGGCGTAGGAGCCCATAGCCCCTGCGGAGGCGTCAGTGAGATGCATCGAGCCGCCCTTCCCTCCGCAGATCCCCGAGCCTCTTCCGAACAGCTCGGCCATCAGCCGGCTCGGGGGCGCTCCCCTCAGCAGCGTGTGGATGTGACCCCGGTAGGTGCAGAAAGTGAGGTCGCCGGACTGCATTGCGGCCGCGAAGGCAGCCGCGATGGCCTCCTGCCCCACGGCCAGATGCGAGGTCCCCTTCACCAGCCCCTCGAGGAACATTCGGTAGGCCAACTCTTCGAAGAGCCTGGCCTCGACCATCATCCGGTACAGCTCGATGCGTTGCTCGAGGTCTACCGCCTCGCTGCTGCGAGGTGCGCCCTCAGTACTGGTTGGCAACTTGAAGATCCTCCGCGGGGAACAGGGTCACAACCTGGGGCCCTTCGGCCGAACAGACGACCATCTCTTCGATGCGGGCCGCCGAGCGCCCGTCGGAGGCGGGGCAGAAGGTCTCCAGCGCGAAGAACATGCCCTCCTTGAGCTCGATCGGGTTGTCTATCGAGTTCAGCCTGCTGATCACGGGGCGCTCGTGGACTGAGAGCCCCACCCCGTGGCCGAACTGGAGGCCGAACGCTTCCATCTCGTCGGAGAACCCGAACTCTTGGGCGTGGGGCCATGACTCCGCGATCACGTCGGTGGTGGTCCCCGGTTTCACCAGGGCTATGGCGGCGTCGATCCACTCGCGGGCCCGCTTGTAGGCGTCTCGCTGGGCCGGAGTGGCCCGGCCCACCGCGAACGTCCGGTAGTAGCAGGTGCGGTAGCCGTTGTGAGCCTGGATGATGTCGAAATAGGCGGTGTCCCCCGGACGGATCAGGCGATCCGAGAAGACGTGGGGATGCGGGCTGCAGCGCTCGCCGGCGATGGAATTGATCGCCTCGACATGCTCGGAGCCCATCTCGTACAGCCGCTTGTTGGCCAGGGCCACGATGTCGGACTCCCGCACTCCGGGCTTGAGCGCCTCGAAGATGTCGTGGTACACCCCGTCCACCATCGCGGAGGCCTGGGTGAGCAGCATTAGCTCGTCGGGGCTCTTGATTTCCCGGGCTTTGAGCATGACCTGCTGCCCGTTGCGCACGTCGATGCCGGCGTTCACCAACTCCAGGTACATCTCCGCCTCGGCCATGTCGACGCCCAGCGGCATCTCAGCGACGCCCTCGTCGCGCAGCACCTCGCAGATCTCGCGGACGGCCCTCCTCACCAGTCCCGACTCGGGGCCGATGGATCCGGCCAGGCCGGTGTTGCCTCCCACCGAATGGCCCGACTCCAGCCACGGCGAATGCATGGTGTGAACCCGGGCCGCGGAACCGAAGTCCCAGATCCAAGGCTCCCCGGTTCGGGTCAGCAAGGCCCAGCGTTCCATCTTGTTGAAGGCCCAGTACCCGATGTGGGTGGCGGTCAGGTAGCGGATGTTGGCGGTGTCGAACACGAGCAGCGCCCCGAGGTCCGACTCCTCGAGCGCGGCCTTCGCCCGGTCCAGCCGGTAGCGCCGCAGCCGGCCGAAGTCCACTCGCTCCTCCCAGTCGACGGCCATCACGCCCGGCGAAGGTGTCGTCGCAACCGGGAAATCGCCGATCTGGTTCTCAGTGCTCACTGTTCAGCCCCCTTGTGAGCCGGTCGGCACGTGCTGCCCACCGAGCAGACTATTCGACGGGTCATTCGCCTGTGGGACGCACTTCCGTGGCCCACGGATCGATGAGCGTCTTGATCCGTTCGGCCCTGCCGTCGACCATCGGCTGCAGCCCGCGCGGCACGAGAGCGTCGAGTGGCAGGGCCACCGGTGCCACGTCGCCCCATCCGCCCGGGCGGCGCCCCACCAGCCGGGCCGCCTCCGCGAAGTCGGCGCCGAACACATGGGCGTTGGTTCCCACCAGCGACACTTCTCGCAGCGTGAGCGAGCGGACGTCGACCGGAACGGGTTTGGCACCAAGACCGACGGCCACCACCCGGCCCCGAGGTTCGACTATCGCCAGCGCGGCCTGGAGCGCCTCGGCCACTCCGGTGACCTCGTAGGCCACAACCGCGGGCTCTTCCAAGGCTCGCAGCAGCTGCGACGCGAGATCGACGTCCCGGTCGACTTCCACGGTTCCGGCCGCCCCCAGCGCACGGGCGATGTCCAGCCTCTCGGCTGCGAGGTCGGCGGCGACAACCCGCAGCCCCATCTCCACGGCGGCGTACACGAGGAACGCGCCCACGCCCCCGATTCCTATGACGACGACGGTGTCACTCGGATGCGGAGACCCCTGGCGCAGAGCGTGCACGGCCACCGACATGGGCTGGACGAGGGCTGCGCCGTCGTCGCCCAGCCCGTGCTGTTCCACCGGAAGGCAGATCGACGCCGGAACGGTCACATACTGCGCCAGGGCCCCGTTCCGCTGGAGGCCCACCGTGAAGTACTGCTCGCAAAAGTTGGTGCGCATCTGTGTGCAGGCCGGACAGGTGCCGCACGAGATGCCCGCCCCGCTGGCCACGATCGCATCGTCGGGAAAGCCCTCGACGCCCTGGCCGCGGGCCGCCACCCGGCCGCCGAACTCGTGGCCGGGAACCATCGGCCCCAGATGGCCTGACCGCGCGTTGCGCGTCAAGATGGGAAACATGGTCGGTCCGTGACTCCACTCCGAAGCGTCGGTCCCGCAGATGCCGGCCGCGTGCACCTCGATGAGCAGCTCGCCGGGGCCTGGGTCGGGCACCTCCAAGTCCTCGACCCTGATGTCGTGGGAGCCGTGATAAACGGCCGCTCGCATGCTCATGATCTTTCCCGCGGTCCGTTGCCTGGCGGCGCGCTGCCTGGCTGTGCCACGTCTTGGGCTCCGATCAGAAGAAGACCTGCTCGCCGCCGGTGAGGTTCAGACTCGCGCCGGTTGTGAAGCAAGCGTCGTCGGAGGCGAGGAACGCAGCCATGGCGCCGATGTCGGTGGCGGTTCCGAGACGCTTCATGGGGATGGTCTCGATGTGCTCGGCCAGCAATTCGTCGCGGTCCCTGTTCGCGGAGGCCGCTGCCGCGCCGAATCCGGTCTTGGTCATGTTGGTGAACATCGTGCCGGGGCAGATGGCGTTGACCGTGATGTTGTACTCGGCGAGTTCCTTGGCCAGCACCTGGGTGAGTCCCACCACCGCGAACTTGGAAGCCGAGTAGATTCCCCACCCCTGCCAGGCCACCTTCCCGGTCTGGGAGGCGGTGTTGATTATCCGTCCCCAGTTGTGCTGCTTCATGATGTGGGCTGCGGCGCGGGAACAGGCCAGCACGCCGCCGACGTTCACGGCGAAGACCCTCTCGTACACCTCGTCGGGGGTGTCGATGACCGCAGCAATGGGCTGGGCGACGCCGGCATTGTTGGCCAGAATGTCGAGGCGGCCGTATGTCTCGGCCACGAGGCGCATCTGCTCTTCGACCTGTGCGGTGTCGGTGACATCGAGATGGATGGCCATCGGCTTGGCGCCCGATGGTGCTGTCGGGAGCGACGCAGCCACCTCGGAGGCGTCGAGAACGTCGGCGCACACCACGGCGGCGCCCTCGTCGGCGAATCTCCGGGCGATTCCCTCACCCAGTCCACGGGACGCTCCGGTCACCAGTGCGATCTTGTCGTCGAGCCGGCCCATGAAGCGCCCTCCTTGCCGCGGCGAAGCAGGCCGCAGACTACAGCATGGTGTCTGCTGGGCAAATCGCCTCCGCCGCCCCACGGCACGGTGCTGTCTGTGGTCTCACCTGAGTCTTTGCTGACAGTCGATGGGCGCGGGAGCGCTCCGGGCCGCTCGCGGAGGGCGTCGGCCGGGCAGCGTCCTCGCCCTGTTCGGGTAGGTTCGGGCAGTGCTCGGGTGTCGGAGTCTCGCCCTCGACGACGACCGGTGCGCGAGGGTCTGGGCCTTATCGGGGGTCATGCACCTGACCGGCCCGGCCGCGGGCCCACCGGCCGTGTCGCCTGCAGGCATCGTGCGCCCGCTCACCGCTCTGGGAGATGCGCTGGCTTCGGCTACGAGCGGCCTGGGCCACAAGGTGAGGGCGGACGCCGTGGAGCTGATCGGGCAGCGGGCCGCGTTCGCCGGCTTCGGCCGCAGCGGATCCCGGAGTGTGGGCGGGTACGCGCAGATGGTCCGCGCGAGCGACGGCTGGGTAGCGCTCAGCCTTCCCCGTCCGTCCGACACCGAGGCGCTGCCCGCGCTGGTGGGTGCGGCGGTGCCTGCAGGCCACTGGGAGGAGATCGGGTCGCGCCTGAGCCTGATGGCCTCGGCCGACGTCGTCGAGACGGGATCGGCGCTGGGCCTGGCGGTGGCGGCCGTGGCGGCCACGCCCAGGCCGGAGCGGCCATGGTCCCTGGAATTCGAGGGCCCCGGCCGCCCTCGGCGCCGCGGTGGGCCCGTGGTGGTCGACCTCACAAGCCTGTGGGCCGGACCCTTGGCGGGTGGGCTGCTGGCCGCAGCGGGCTGCCGGGTGCTGAAGGTGGAGTCCTCATCCCGTCCCGACGGCGCCCGGAGGGGCCCGGCCGGGTTCTTCGATTTGCTGAACCATCGCAAGGAGCCGGTGAGCCTGGACCTGCCCACCCCCGGAGCCGTCGGCGAGCTGCGGGAACTGATCGCGGACGCCGACCTCGTGCTGGAGGCGAGCCGGCCCCGGGTCATGCAGCAGTGGGGGATATGCCCCGACCGCGTCGTGGAGGCCGGCACGGCCTGGGTGTCGATCACCGGGCATGGGCGCCGGGGACCGCACAGCAACCGGATCGCCTTCGGCGACGACGCCGCCGTCTCCGGCGGACTGGTCGTGCCGGGCGATCCACCCATGTTCGTGGGCGACGCCATCGCCGATCCCATCTCGGGCCTGGCCGCAGCGTCTGTGGCCGCGGGCCTTCTGGCCGAGGGTCGGGCCGCGCTCGTGGACGTGTCGCTGGCCGGTACTTCAGCATGGGTCTCGGGCCTTGCAGGCGATGAGATCGAGCGTCCCGTCGTGAGCATCGGCCCGGGCTGGGCCGTCGAGTTGCCGGATGGGCCCGTGCCGGTGCGTCATCCCGCGGTGCCCGACCGGCTCACGGCTCAGCCGATGGCCAATAGGTAGTCCTTCTGGGAATCGGCAGCGTGTTGGCCCGATGGGTGGTGTCATGCTGCCGGTTCAGTTGCGGATAGCTACCGTGGACGCCATGAAAGGTGCCAGCGGCAGCGAGTCTCTGGGGGCCGGACCGGCGTGAGCGACGCTTCCGGCTGGGACGCCACCCTCGAGGACTTCGAGCGCCGCCAGCAGTTGGCCCGGGCCATGGGAGGGGCCGACAAGCTGGCCGCCCGCCGGGCCGAGGGTCGCCTCGATGCCCGGGGCCGCATAGGCGAACTGCTCGACGCGGGCTCCTTCACCGAGATCGGCACCCTGGCCGGACCCGTTCCCGCCGATGCTCTCGTGGCCGGCGTCGGCGCCATCGACAACCGCCCGGTGGCAGTGGGCGCGGAGGACTTCACCACCATGGGGGGCTCGATCGGCCCCGCGGCCACCCGCAAGCGCTGGCGTATCGCCGACATCGCCCGGCGGGAGCGCATCCCGCTGGTCATGCTGCTGGAGGGCGCCGGCCACCGGCCGCCCCTGCCCGGCGACCCCGGTGGCGGCGGTCCCAACGATCTTCAGGCCCAAGCCGCGTTGTCGGGGCTCGTGCCCATGGTGTGCGGGGTGATGGGGCCCTCGGCCGGGCACGGCGCCGTCACCGCCCTGCTGTGCGACTACTCGATCATGACTCCCGACGCGGCCATCTTCACCGCCGGTCCGCCGGTGGTGGAGGCGTCGCTGGGGGAGCGGGTCGGCAAGGAAGAGCTCGGCGGTCCCGCGGTGGCCGTCGGTGCGGGAACCATTCACAACACGGCCGTCGACGATGCGGACCTGCTGGCCCAGATCCGCTCGTACCTGTCGTACTTCGGATCCTCGGCGTGGGAGCGGCCTCCGGCGGCCGGCACTGGCGACATCGGACGGCGCCGCATCACCGAGATGCTCGACTTCGTTGTCCGCGACGGCAAGCGGGCCTACGACATGGCCGCGGTGGTTGAGGCCGTCGTCGACGGCGGCACCACCCTGGCGATCCAGCCTGGCTACGGCGCATCGATCATCTGCGCGCTGGCCCGCATAGGGGGCGAGTCGGTAGGGGTGGTGGCCAACCAGCCGGCTGTGCTGGCCGGCTCCATCGATGCCGCCGCCGCGGCGAAGGCCGCCCACTTCATCTCGGTGTGCGACAGCTTCCACCTGCCGCTGGTGTTCCTCAGCGACAATCCCGGCGTGCTGGCCGGAACCGCGTCGGAGCGCGCCGGGGTGCTGCGCGCCGCGGCCCGTATGTACGCCGCGCAGACCCGGGCCACCACCACCAAGATCCACGTCACGCTGCGCAAGGCCTTCGGTTTCGGCAGCTGCGTCATGGCCATGAACCCCCACGACTCCCAGACCCTCAGCTTCGCTTTTCCCGCCGCCACGGTGGGGGCCATGGGAGCCGCCGGGGCCGGCCGGGCGGTCGGCGCAAACGAGCAGGCCGGGCAGGACCTGCGCCGGGCCGAGGAGGAGTCGGCCTACCGCTCCGCGTCGGCGTTGAGCTTCGACGAGGTAATCGACCCCCGCGACACCCGCAACGCCATCCTCTCCGCCCTCGAGGTGTCGACCCGGCGCCGCAGCCAGCCGCCCGAGCCCAAGGCCCGCACCGGTATCGCCCCGTAGGCCGCTGCCTAACCGAAATTCCTGCAGTTAAGGGGCATATGTCCCCACAACTCCAGGAATATCGCCCTGAAGAGCTCGGTACTACGCGATCAGGCGTCCGACGACGTAGTCCAGGCAGCCGGTGAGGGCCTCGATGTCAGAGGGCTCGATGGCTGGGAACATGCCGATGCGCAGCTGGTTGCGCCCCAGCTTGCGATAGCCCTCGGTGTCGACGATGCCGTTGGCTCTCAGCACCGCGCTGATGGTGTCGGCGTCAACCCGGTCGTCGAAGTCGATGGTGGCCACCACCCGGCTGCGGGCCGCGGTGTCGGACACGAAGGGCTCGGCGATGTCGGACGCCTCGGCCCAGCCGTAGAGGATCTCGGCCGAGCGGTCGCTGCGTCCCGCAGCCCATTCCAAGCCGCCGTTGCCGTTGAGCCAGTTCACCTGCTCGACGGTGAGGAACACCGTGGACAGCGCGGGCGTGTTGTAGGTCTGGTCCTTGCGGGAGTTGTCCAGCGCCAGCTTGAGGTCCAGGAAGGCCGGCGTCCAGCGCCCAGACGCCGAGAGGCGCTCAATCCTCTCAACGGCCGCGGGCGACATCAAGGCGATCCACAGGCCGCCGTCGCTCGACAGCGCCTTCTGGGGCGCGAAGTAATAGACGTCGGCTGCGGCCGCGTCGAAGCGCAGCCCGCCGGCGGCCGAGGTGGCGTCCACCAGCACCAGTGCGTCGTCGTCGCATTCGGGCCTGCGGACCTCGACCATCACGCCGGTGGAGGTCTCGTTGTGGGGATAGCAGTAGGCGTCCACCCCGTCGACAGGCTCCAGCGGCGGGCAGGTGCCGAAATCGCCGACGCGCACCGAGGGGTCGTCGAGATGGGGCGCGGACGAAGTGACGGCGACGAACTTGGAGCTGAACTCGCCCAGCGACAGGTGATGGCTGCGGCTCTCGATGAGCCCGAAGCTGGCCGCGTCCCAGAAGGCGGTGGCGCCGCCGTTGCCCAGCACCACCTCGTAGCCGTCGGGCGCGCCCAGCAGTTCGGCTATCCCGGCCCGCAGTTCGGCCACCACGCTCCGCACCCCCGCCCTGCGATGGCTGGTGCCGAGATAGTCGACGGCACGGGCGGCCAGGGCCTCGGCGGCCTCCGGTCGGAACTTCGACGGGCCGCAACCGAAGCGCCCGTCGGAGGGCAGCATCGCGGCGGGGATGGTGATGGAATCGGGCCGTGGCGGCGCTTGGGTAGGCATCGCCGGGAAGTCTGGCAGGGCCCGAGCCCGGCTCCACTCGATTCCCAGCTTCCAGGGGCCATGATCGCCATGGTGTCTCGCCGGTACGCTCGCGGCCATGACCAGCCAACGGATCTCACGGCGAGTTGGTGCCATAGCCCCGTCGGCCACCCTGGCGGTGACGGCCAAGGCCAGAGCATTGCGGGCCGCGGGGGAGCGGGTGATCAGCTTCGGGGCCGGCGAGCCCGACTTCCCCACGCCCGAGCACATCGTGGAAGCTGCCGCGGCTGCCTGCCGCGACCCGAAGCACCACAAGTACACGCCGGTGGGCGGCCTTGAGGACCTGCGCGACGCGGTGGCCGTCAAGACGGCCCGGGACTCCGGCCTCGAAGTAGACCCAGCCGACGTGCTGGTCACCAACGGCGGCAAGCACGCGGTGTACAACGCCATTGCCGCGGTGGTCGACGCTGGGGACGAAGTTCTGTTGCCGACACCGTATTGGACGACCTATCCCGAGCCGATAGCGCTGTCAGGCGGCGTGGCCGTGCCGGTGCTGGCCACCGCCGTGTCCGGCTTCCGGGTGAGCGTGGAGCAGCTTGAGGCTGCCCGCACGTCCCGGACCAAGGCGCTGATCTTTGTATCGCCCTCGAACCCGACCGGTGCTGTCTACCCCCGCTCAGAGATCGAGCAGATCGGCCGCTGGGCCGACGAGCACGGCATCTGGGTGCTGACCGACGAGATCTACGAGCACCTCACCTACGGCGACGCCGAGCACCACTCCATGCCGGTGGTGGTACCCGAGCTGCGGGACCACTGCATCGTGCTCAACGGCGTGGCCAAGACCTACGCCATGACCGGCTGGCGGGTGGGCTGGATGATCGGCCCGTCCGACGCGATAGCCGCGGCTCGCAACCTCCAGTCCCACTGCACCTCCAACGTGTGCAACGTGGCCCAGGCCGCGGCGCTGGCTGCGGTGTCGGGCCCGCTGGACGCCGTCGTGGAGATGCGCCGCCACTTTGACCGGCGCCGCCGGACCATGCACGCCATGCTCAACGGCATCGACGGGCTGGTGTGTCCCGAGCCCGAGGGCGCCTTCTACGCCTACCCCGACGCCAGCGCCCTGCTGGGCCGCGACCTCGGCGGCGCTCGGCCGGCCACCACATTGGAGCTGGCCGATCTGCTGCTGGAGCGGGCCAAGGTCGCGGTGGTCCCCGGCGAGGCCTTCGGCGCCAGCGGCGGGCTGCGGCTGTCGTTCGCGCTGGGCGACGACGACCTGGGCGAGGGCGTGGGCCGGATGGTTGAGCTGCTGGGCGGCGGTTGATGTCGCCACCCAAATCGGTGGGACTTGTGGGCCCCCAGAGGCGGTTTCGGCCTCAATTTCGATCCGGTAGAGGCGGGCCGCGTTGAGCAGTACGGCATCGTTGCCCTACGGCGAGTGGCCTTCGCCGGTGACGGCTGCGTCGCTGGTGCAAGGAGCCGCGGGGATCTCGGAGGTGATCGCCGATCCGGTGAGGCCCTGGTTGCTGTGGTGGGCTGAGAGCCGCCCCGACGAGGGCGGGCGCACCGCGGTGATGCGCTGCGACCTGGGCAGCAACGACACTCAGGAGGTCACCCCCGAGGGTGCCAACGTGCGCACCCGGGTCCACGAGTACGGCGGCGGGGCATGGTGGCCCCACGACGGATCGCTGTACTACGTGGAGTTCGCCGACCAGCGGCTCCGGCGCCTCGACGCACCCGGCGACGAACCGGTGCTGCTGACCGCTGAGCCGCCCGAGCCGCGGGCGTGGCGATACGCCGACGGGCGGGTCACGCCCGACGGACGCTGGAGCGTGTGCGTGCGAGAGCGCCACGACACCGGCGGCGAACCGGCCAACGAGTTGGTCGCGGTTGCCGCGGACGGCTCGCAGCAGGTGGAGACCCTTTGGGCCGGCGGAGACTTCGTGATGACGCCGAGGGTGTCAGGCGACGGCTCGATGCTGGCCTGGATCTCCTGGGACCATCCGAACATGGGATGGGACGCCACCCGCCTACACGTTCACCGGCTAGGCGATGGCGAGCTTGGCGAAGAGTTGATGGTTCTGGGCCGCCAGGGCGATCGCAGTTTGTGCGAGCCGGGCTGGGATCCCGGGACGGCCGGCTCGGCGCCAAGGCTGATGGTGTGTAGCGACCACGACGACTGGTGGGGCCTCTACGAGGCCGATCTGGGCGCGGGGGACCTCATGCCGGTGGTTGTCGGCGAATTCGATGTGGCCACCCCGCCGTGGGTGTTCGGAATGCAGCGCTGGGCCGCGGCGGACGGCACGGTGGCGGCGGCCGTGGGCATGCCGTCGGGCGATCAGATCGTGGTGGATGGCCGGAGTGTGGCGGTGGCCGACTCCTCGATCTCGTCGCTGACCATCGGCCGTGACGGCCCCGACGGCGCCCCGGTGCTGGCCTACGCGGGGGCCGGCTACCGGCACGAGACCGAGGTTGCCGCGCTGAGCATCGATTCCGGCGGCCGCCCCGAGCGCGGCGCGGTCCGGCCGGCCCGCGACCTGGGCCTCGATCCGGGCCTGCTGGTCGAGCCCGAGGCCATCACCTTCCCGACCGGCCCCGGCGGCGCCGCGGTGGCCCACGCCCTGTACTACCCGCCCGCCAATCCGGCCTGTGCCGGCCCGCCCGGCGAGCGGCCGCCGCTGCTCGTCATGGCCCACGGAGGTCCGACCAGCGCAGCCCGCCGCCAGCTCCAGTTGGGCATCGCCTACTGGACGTCGCGGGGGATCGCGGTCGTCGATGTCGACTACCGGGGCTCCACCGGATACGGCCGCCGCTACCGCCGAGCCCTCGACGGAGCCTGGGGCGTCGCCGACGTCGAGGACTGCGTGGCCGCGGCGAAGTTCCTGGCCGACCGCGGCGACGCAGATCCCGAGCGGCTGATGATCCGAGGCGGCAGCGCCGGCGGCTTCACCGCGTTGGCCTCGCTGGCCCTCCATGACGTGTTCGCGGCCGGGGCCAGCCGTTACGGCGTCGCTGATCTGGAGGCCCTGGCGGCCGACACCCACAAGTTCGAGTCCCGCTACCTCGACCGGCTCGTCGGTCCCTACCCAGAGGCGCGGGACACCTACCGGGCCCGGTCGCCGATCAACCACCTGGACGGCTTCGACGCGCCCATGATCGTGCTGCAGGGAGACCAGGACGAGATCGTGCCCCCAGCCCAGTCCGAGATGATCGTCGAGGCGCTTGAGGCCAAGGGCGTGCCCGTCGCCTACCTGCTCTTCGAGGGCGAGCAGCACGGATTCCGCAGCGCCGACAACATCGTGGCCGCGCTGGAGGCCGAGCTCGCCTTCTTCGGCCGGATCCTCGGCTTCACCCCCGCCGACAACCTCCCCGCGCTAGCGATCAGCGGCCT
>JAKZWH010000132.1:0-5260 GCA_047515615.1 Acidimicrobiales bacterium
GAGAAGCCGCGCCACCGCGGCATGGCCAGCGTTGTTCAGGTGGAAGCTCCGGTGCCAGCCGGTCAGCGGGTTGAGACCGACGTGGGTGATGCCGTGAATGAAGTCGGAGCCCCGGCCGCACACCTCGTGCCTGCCCTCACGGAACGGGGTGTAGGTGTCCACGTAGTGGACCCGCTCGGCGCCGAGCAAACGGCACGCGAGTCCCCATTCCCTATTGGCGCCGCGCGGCCACCGACCACCGGCGCGATGTCCTCCGGGCTGGAAGATCCCCGAGGCGGAGGGTGGCACCACCCCTAGAGGCAGAGGCCTTCTTCGGTGACGCCCCGGTGGCTGTCGCAGATTGGCGTCACGGTGACGGAACGGAGCGTGAATGGCCCCGCATCGTCCTGCGTCCAGTCCTCTGCGCCTGCGTCGGCTGTGATGTTGATGCGATAGCCCCGGACGGCGTCGTCGGGCAGGCCGAGCACATCGAGGGTGATGTCGCCCAGAGCCTCGAACACGCCCGGCCGGGACGAGATCGTTGTTCGCGACTGCACCTCGCCGGTGGATGCGAACAGCGCGGAGACCTGCAGGCCGAGATCGGTCAAGGTATCGGCTGTCGGGGTCCCGCCCAGAGCCTCCACGACCTCGGCGGTGGCGTCGCGGTCCGCTCCGAGGGGCGCTAGATAGGTGCCGCTGGCCCAGCCCCCGAGGTCCCCGACCCGCAACTCGTGCCAGATCGCCGTCGGCCGCTTGCGGGTGTTGCCGGTAGCAACAATCCCGCGCCGCAGGTCGACCGTGGCGATGATGTCGTCGGAGTCCGGCTTGCGCACATAGACGGCGGGATCGCGCACTCCGTCCATCACGCTGTCCAGCCTGGCGATGATCTCACCGTTGGGGACGTCGCGGACGTTCAGAGCGCTGTCATGCGCCACCCCGACGACCACCAGCCCGGCACCTGCGGACGGGCCGAACTCGTAAGGCTCACCGGGAAGGGCAGCGGCCGTCTCCGTGTCCTCGGGCAGGGGCGCATCCTCAACCGCGGCCGCCTCCTCGGGCTCGGAGGCATCCTCAACCGCGGCCGTCTCCTCGGGCGTGGAATCGGCGGCGGGGGCGCCCCCGACGCTGGCAGCCGTATTGGCCGCAACCAGAGCCGTGGCCGCGAGGGTCCGCGCCTCCTCCACCTGTGCCTCGAGCCTGGCAATGACCTCGGGGTCTACGGCCCCGCCGGCCTCAGCCAGCGCCGCGGCGAGCGCCTCCTCGGCGGCTGCTGCCCTGGAGGTCGCCTGTTCGGCCAGGGCGGCCGCGGCGTCGGCTATGGCGGCGGCCGCGTCGGCGTCGGCTCGAGCCGCGGCCGCGTCCGCCAGGACCTGCTCGGGGACCGCACCCTCAGCCGGATCGGTCTCTGGGCCGCCCCAGAGCGCGACCACCACTGCCGAGGCGGCAATCACAAGCGAGGCCGCAGCGACCACCATCGCCCGCCTGGCCACAATCAATGCGAACCGGCTCGTCGGTATCGTCGCCCTCTCTTCGGTCATCGACCAACGCTCATAGAACCCGAGTATGACAGGGCAGCGATCCCCGGCCGGTGACCGTGGCGACGACGCACCGATGCAGCCAGCGGGAGCCGGCCCACCTGCGCGGCCGCTCCCTCAGTCCGCAATCAGGTCCAAGGCCCGGCCGAGGGTGTCCAACCGCTCGTCGACGGTGTCGCCCGCGGGGTACAGGCGCACGGTGTCGACCCCGGCAGCAGCCCACACGGCCAGCCGGTCGCTCACCATCTCGGCGGTGCCGATGAGGGTGGTGGCCAGCACCATCTCGTCGGGGATGACCGCGGCCGCGGCCCGGCGGTCGCCGACCAGCCACAGCCGCTGCGACTCGGCGGCCACATCGGCAAAGCCCTGGCGGGAGTAGGCCGAGTTATAGAAGTTGGACACGGCCGAGCCCATGCCTCCCAGGCTGAAGGCCAGCCCGGCCCGGCGGGCGTCGATCATGGCGTCCAGCTCGGCCTCGTCCTGCGCGAAGGCGACCTCGGCTCCCTGGCAGACGTCGATGTCGTCGAGGGTCCGCCCGGACCGGGCCGCGCCCGCTCTTAGGTGTGCGAAGTAGCCGTCCTCGGCCCCCTCGGGCACGAAGCTGGTACCGAGCCAGCCGTCGGCCCGCTCGCCGGTCAGCTTCAGCATCCGGGGCAGCATCGAGGCCAGGTAGACGGGCGGGGCCGTGCCGGGCCGCATCGACAGGCGCAGCGACTTGCCCTCCCCGCCGGGCAGGGGAAGCTGCAGATGGCGGCCCTCGTAGGCGATGCGCTCACCAGAGAACGCCTGCCCGATCACGTCGAGGGTCTCGGCCATACGGCCCACCGGATCGGCGAAGCGCACCCCGTGCAGGCCCTCCATAACCTGCGGGCCCGACACGCCCAGGCCCAGCACGAACCGTCCCTGCGACAGCTCGTTGAGGGTCAGCGCGGTCTGGGCCGTCATCACCGCCGAGCGGGCGCCCAGCTGGAACACCGACGCGCCCAGCCTCACCCGGTCGGTGCGAGCCGCCAGGTAGCCCAGCGGCGACGCCGCATCCGACCCCCACGCCTCGGCCACCCACACCGCGTCCACGCCCAACGACTCGGCCCCGACCACGAAGTCGACCAGCTCGGGCCACGGCGCCGCGTCGGCGGTGAGCTGGACCGAAGTCCTCATGGGCCGCCCGTCCGAAATGTTTGCGCTCTCCCGTCACTACGGCCGAGAACAGCACACCGTTCGGGACGGGGGTGGCCCACAGTCAGGATCCCTCGGGAGGCTGCTCGAACTGCGCCTTGATCCCGTCCACCACCCGCTGCATGTTGGCCCGGTGCTCGCCGATGCGGCGGGCGACGATGCGGGGCTCCAGGTCGGGCCGGGCCTCGATGATGGCGTCGAGGCCCGACGGGCCGGGGCCCAGGATGCCGCTGAAGCGCAGCCGGGTGCCGCCCACGATGGGCTCCAGCTCGAAGCGCCAGCGGGCGCCGGGGTTGTCGACGTCGCTGGTGCACCAGCCGAACGCCTCCAGCTCGCGGTACACGTCCACGAAGCACGGCACTTCCCAGTCGCCGCGAGCCGGATGGTGGTTGCGGCCCACGAAGCGGGCGCCCAGAGCCGGCCCGTCGCTCGGGGCCTGCCATTCGGCCCCCACGAACTCCTCGGAGAACTCCGCGGGCACGTTGATATCGGTCACCCGGGCCCACACCGCGGCCGGGTCGGCCCGAATGTCGGCCTCGGCGACGGTGCCGGGTCCGTCAGCCAGGCGCACCGGGTCGCTGGGCCCCCGCTCGAAGGTGCGGGCGTAGCCGTCGAAGTAGGCGATCTCGCGGGCCGGGTGCCGCCGGGCCCGCTTGAAGTCGGTGCCGACGGTCCAGGCCACCGGGAACATGGCGATCTCGGTCACGTCGTCGGGGATGCCGAGCAGTTCCTTGATCTCGGGAGCTTTGGCCAGCCCCGCGGTGGTCCAGGCCGTGCCCAGGCCCCGGGCCCGCAGGGCCAGGCAGAAGCTCCAGCCGCTCTGGATCACCGAGTCGAACAGGCCGGGGCGGCCGCTGCCGTCGTGGCGGCCCAGGATCACCGGGATGACAATGACCGGCACCTCGCCTAGACGCTCGGCCAGGTGCGCCGAGGAGAGCATGGCCCGCTCTCGCGGGTCTCCGGTGCCGGCCAGGCGATCGCGGGCCTCAATCATGCGGTTGCCGATCACGTCGCGGTACAGCTTGGCCAGCCGCTGCTTGAGCTCGGGGTCGCGCACGATGAGCCAGCGCCGGCTGCCCTGGTTGCCCCCGGTGGGCGCCTGCTCGGCGATGTCGATGCAGTCCAGGATGATCTCGTCGTCCACGTCGCGCTCGAGGTCGAGGCGCCGCCGCACGGCGCGGGTGGTGGTGAGCACCTCGTCCACGGCGGCCGTGGCGCCGGGGTCAATCTCCATCTCGGTCCTCCCTGCCCGGTCGGCCGTCGTCAACCTCGCGCCCCTCGTCCACATCACGGACATCGAATCCGTCCGCGCCGAATCCGCCGTGCCCGCCGGGCCAACGATGGCCGCCCGAGCTGTAGCCGAAGCCGAAGCCGCCCCGCCCGCCGGGTTCCGCCGACCATCCGCCGACGGTGATCTTCTTGGCGAAGCGGCGCACCAGCAGCGACCGCACCACTAGCCGGGTGGGCGGGAACAGCAGCAGCAGCCCCACCCCGTCGGTGAGGAAGCCGGGGGTGAGCATCAGCGCACCGGCGATCAGTATCAGCAGCCCGTCCACCAGCTCCCCCGCGGGCAGCTCGCCCCGGTTGAGGCGGGTCTGGATCTGGTTGAGCACGCCCAGCCCGGAGCGGCGCACCATCCACGCCCCCGCCACCGACACCGCGATCAGCAGCAGGATGGTCTCGCCGGTGCCCATCCCGTCGGCCACCTGGATGATCACGTACAGCTCCAGCAGCGGCACACACAGCAGCGCCAGGAGCAGCAGTACGAACACGCCTCCAGCGTATGGGCGCCGCCTCGCGTTGACCGCGGGCCCACAGGGACAGTTCCGCGGCCCCAAACCCGCCGCCTGCAGACCGCACCGGCGACCTCAGCCCGGCCAGCGCAACCCTCGCAAGCGGATGCGTAGCCTTGTCGCCAACGTGTCGCCCCAGGACCGACCACCCTCAGTAGACCGGCTGGCCCGCTCGCTGGCCGACACCGGCCTGCCCCATCCGCTGCTGGTTGACGCAGCCCGAGCCGCCATCGCGGCTGGCGACCCTGAATCGGCTGCGGCGCGGGCGCGCAGCATCCGCCGCAGGATGCTCACGCCGGTGATCAACGGCACGGGCGTGCTGCTCCACACCAATCTGGGCCGGGCGCCTGTGGCGTGGAGCCAGCGCGCCGGATACTCGAACCTGGAACTCGACATCGACACCGGCGGGCGCGGCGACCGCCAGACCGGTGTGCCCGCGCTGCTGGCCCGAGCCTGCGGGGCCGAGGCGGCCATGGCCGTCAACAACTGCGCGGCGGCGGTGATGCTCGTGCTGGCCGCGCTGGCCGAGGGCCGCGACGCGGTGGTGTCCCGCGGCGAGCTCGTCGAGATCGGCGGCGGCTTCAGGGTGCCCGACGTGATGGCCTGGTCGGGCGCCCGGCTGGTGGAGGTGGGGACCACCAACCGCACCCGCCGGGCCGACTACGTGACGGCGCTGGCCGACCCGGCCAACGACGTGGCCGTGGTGGTCCAGGTCCACCAGTCCAACTTCCGGGTGGTGGGCTACACCGAGGCGCCCCGCACGGCCGAACTGGCCGA
>JAKZWH010000133.1:0-3849 GCA_047515615.1 Acidimicrobiales bacterium
GCCCCGTTCTCGCCGCAGATGGCGTGGATCTCGCCCTCGGCCACGGCGAGGTTTATGTCGTCGTTGGCCACGACTCCCGGGAACCTCTTGGTGATCCCTATGAGCTCGATGGCCAGCGCCACGCAGCCTCCCCTATAACGACGACCGGGCCGGACGCTAGCCCGACCCGGTCGTCATGTCACGTCTGTTGGCTGCCGACGACCGCCTCAAAACGGCCGTCGGCATTCGGTGCTTAGGAGGGCTCCTTGGGCACCACGATGGCGCCGGAGATGATCTGGGCCCTGAAGTCTTCGAGCTGACCGACGATGTCGTCGATGAATCCGCCCGAGGTGCTGTAGCCGACACCGTCCACGGACAGGTCGTACACGGTCGGTCCGGCGGTGACGTTGCCGTCGATGACGGACTTGACCATCTCGAAGATGGCAGAGTCGACTCGCTTGAGCATCGAGGTGAGGATGTAGTCCTGCACGCCGGCGCCGGCGGTGTGGTACTGGTCGGAGTCGACGCCGATGGCCCACACCTGCGACCCGGTCGCCTCGCTCTGCTCCTGGGCGGCCAGGAACAGGCCGGCACCGGTGCCGCCCGCGGCGTGGTAAACGATGTCAGCGCCTTCCTCGTACATGGCCAGCGCGATCTCCTTGCCCCGGTCCGGGGCGTTGAAGCCGTCGAAGTCGGGGGCCTGGGTCACATAGGCGGAGATGATCTCGATATCGGGATTCACGGCTCGGGCTCCGGCTTGGTAGCCGGCCTCGAACCGCTCGATGAGCCCGCCCACGTTGGCCACGCCGCCGATGAAGCCGATGGTGCCGGTTTCGGTCTTGAGTGCGGCGGCCGCGCCGACCAGGAAGGAGCCCTGCTCCTCGGCGAAGACCAGGCCGGCGATGTTTTCGCCGTAGGGAGCGGGGGGGTCGGCACCGAAGTTGATCATGCCCGAGTCGACGACGCCGAAGATGGTGTCGGGGTTCTCGGCGCCGACCGCGGCCGCGTCGCTCTCGAACAGGAAGCCGACGGCCACAACCACGTCATGGGCGCTGGCGGCGAGCTGGAGGAGCTCGCCCCGGTTGGACCCGTCGTCGTTGGGCGAGGCCTCGGTGTAGGTGATGCCCAGCTCGGCCTCGGCCCGCTCGATGCCGGCGGCAGCCGAGTCGTTGAAGGACTGGTCGCCCCGCCCGCCGATGTCGAACACCAGGCCCACCGAGATGTCGGTCATCTCGGGCTCGGGCTCGGGCTCGGGCTCGGGCGCTGGAGCCTCGGTGGTCTCGGGCTCGGGGGCTGGAGCCTCGGTGGTCGCGGGCTCGGGGGCCTCGGGCCCCGGCTCGGGCTCAGGGGCCGGCTCGGCGGCTGGCGGCTCGGTCTCGGTGACGGTCTCGGTGACGTCGTCGTCCCCGCAGGCTGCTGCCAGCAGGGCGAACGACAGCAGCACCGCGAGTATTAGTGTTGCACGCTTACGCATTGGGTTCCCTCCATGGATCTGTGGGCGTTGGGCATCGCGAATGCTAACGGGCGCGGTGCCCGCGCGTTGATGGCTCCGGTGGTGCCGCGTCGCTGCTGCGAATCGGTGCTGCGAATCGCCTCTGTGAATCATCTCAACGCAGCTGGTGCCCGGAGGTCCAGGCCAACACGGCCTCGGCGGGCCAGATGTTGACGATGTCATCGGTGGGCACGTTGCAGCGCACCGCCTTGTCCGCGCCGTAGGCCTGCCACTCGAGCTGTCCAGTGGCGTGGGCGTCAGTGTCGACCGTGACCTTGCAGCCCCACTCCACGGCGAGGCGGAGCAGCTCCTCGGGCGGGTCCTGGCGCTCCGGGCGGCAGTTGATCTCCACCGCCTTGTCGAATCGAGCGCAGGCCGCGAACACGATCTCGGCGTCGAACGTCGACGGCGGCCGTCCCCCGCCCACGACCTTGCGGTTGGTGCAGTGGCCGAGGATGTCCATATGAGGGTTGGCGACCGCGGCCACCATCCGCGGCGTCATCTCGGCCGACGGCATTCGCAGCTTCGAGTGGACCGAGGCGACGACCACGTCGAGCTGGGCGAGCACGTCCGAGGAGAGGTCGAGCGAGCCGTCCTCGAGGATGTCCACCTCCATCCCGGTGAGGATCCTGAACGGGGCCAGCTCCTCGTTGAGCGCCGCGATCTCGTCCATCTGGCGCCGTAGCCGCTGCTCGTCGAGACCGTGGGCCACGGTCAGCCGGGCCGAGTGGTCGGTGATGGCCACCCACTCGTGGCCCAGAGCCGCCGCCGTCTCGGCCATGGCCCGCAGCGGCGCCCCGCCGTCGGACCACGTGGTGTGGCAGTGGCAGTCGCCCCGCAGCCGCTCCAGCACGGGGCCTCCCGCGCCGATCGGGATCCGGCTGCGGGCCTCGAGTTCTGCCAGGTAGCCGTCGGTCGCGCCGTCGAGAGCCTCGGCGATCACCCGCGCTGTGCTCGGGCCTATGCCGTCAAGCTCGGTCAAGGTGCCCGCCGCGGCGCGCCTGCCCAGTTCGGAGTCATGCACCGTCTCGACGACCGCTAGAGCACGCTGGAAGGCTCGCACCTTGGGAGCCGGGGCGAGCTCCCGGTCCAGATAGTGCACGGCGAGCGACAGTGCTACCGAGGGCCGCATGACGTCCAAGCTAGTCACCGTTGCTCCACCTTCCGGGCTGACGTACCGGCGCTTCAGCGCGGACCGGGCAGGCGGTGGCGGTTGGCCGCGACGAGCGAGTAGGTCGGACGGGCCAGCCAGCAGAGGGGCGGGTGGATGAACAGCCGACCGATGAGCGCCCACGCTCCGCCGGCCGCGACGAGGGACCGGCCGATGGCGGCGGAGCCCCGCCAGCGCTGCGGGGGCGCGGCGTGCGGTTCGAGCCACCACACCGCAGCTTCGACGTCAGTGCGGGACAGCCCCAGTTGCTCCAGTTTGAGCGACTGCCAGGGCTCCACTCGGGCGTCCTCGGGCAGCCGGGCCTTGATCCAGCGGGCCGAGCGCACACAGAACCCGCATTCCCCGTCGTAGACCAGCAGCACACGGACAGTGTGCCAGGTACCACGGGGCGGGTTCCGCGAGGTCCGGCGGTAGCGTTGGACGCCATGTCCAAGCGCACCAGCAAGCGCCGAGCCAAGGCCCGCCGTTCGAAGGCGAACCACGGCCGCAAGCCCAACGCAGGCCGCAACAGCTGACCTAGGTTTCAGCCGGCGGCGGTCGGCTGTAGAGCTCGGAGCCCTCCTTGGAGCGATTCGGATTTGTCGGGCTTCCCAACTCCGGGAAGACCTCGCTGTACAACGCCCTGTCGGGCGGTACCGCAGTCGCGGCCCGGCACGCGTTCTCCACCAAGTCGGCCAACGTGGGGGTGGCCAGGGTTCCCGACGACCGGCTGAGCCAGCTTGTGGAGATGAGCTCCAGCCGCCGCACGGTGCACGCCTCGGTGCAGTTCACCGACATCGGTGGCCTGGTGTCGGGATCCAGCCGGGGCGAGGGCCTGGGCAACGCCTTCCTCGGCCATGTCCGCGACACCGATGCGATCGTGTATGTGTTGCGGGCATTTTCCGACCCCGACGTGCCCGGAGCCGATGACCCTCTGGACAGTGTCCGCGTGCTCGAGACCGAGCTGGCGCTGGCCGACCTCGACAGTGCCGAACGCCAGCTCGACAAGCTCGCCCGGGCCGCCAAGGGCGACCCGTCACTGCGGCCCAGCAAGGATCTGCTGGCCCAGGCGGTCGGGGTTCTCGAGGACGGCGTGCCCCTGTACCGGGCCGGTCTCGACGACTCCGCCCGGACCGGCCTGCGGCCGTTCTTCCTACTCACCAACAAGCCGGCGCTGGCGGTGGTGAACATCGGAGAAGACCAGATCGCCGACGCCGAAGAGTTGGAG
>JAKZWH010000134.1:0-7038 GCA_047515615.1 Acidimicrobiales bacterium
TACGGCCGGGTCACCGCCGCGGTGACTCCGATCGCCGACCGCATGGCGTCGGTCATGCCCGCGGCGCTGGCCGCGGACCTGGTCACGTGGGTTCCCTGCAGTCCGACGCGCCGCCGGGAGCGGGGCTTCGATCCCGCCGAGTTGCTGGCCCGAGCCCTCGCCCGCCGGCTGCGGCTGCGAGCTCGCCTGACGCTGCGCCGGCTAGACGACGAGCCCCAGACGGCCCGAACGCGCGAGGGCCGCTTGGCCGGCCCCAGGCTGGCGGTCCGGCGCGGCCGCCTGCGCGGCCTGGTATTGGTCGTCGACGACGTGTGCACCACCGGCTCGACGCTGCGTGTCGCGGCAGACTCGCTCCGGCGCGGCGGCGCGGCGGCGGTTGTGGCTGCGGTGGCCACAGTGGCGCCCGCGGCGCCGCGGCAGCCAGTCGCGGTACCTCTACCATGAGGGCGCATCGAAGCTAAGCAAGGACGTTGGACGTGGATATCTCGATCAGCAGCCGGCACACCGCGATAACGCCGGGCCTTGAGGAGGCCGTGCGCGCCAAGATCGGGCAGCTCGACCGGTACCTGGACGTTCTCGATGCGGCCGAGGTTCACTTTGACGAGGCCCGCAATCCTCGCATCGTCGACCGCGAGACCTGCGAGGTGACCCTGACCGGGCACGGGCACCGTCTGCGCTGCAAGGTGATCGCCCCCGACGCCTTCGTCGCCGTCGACCTCGCCGAGGCCAAGCTGGAGCGCCAAATCCGCAAGCTGCGCACCAAGCTCCAGAACCGCCACCGCAGCCGCGGTGACACGATACGAACGGGAGCCGTCGCCGGGTCGGAGCCGGCCCCCGATGCGGTCGACGGCTCCAGCGCAGTCGATGACGTCGACGCCGACCCGGAGCTGCAGATCGTCAAGACCAAGCGATTCCACCTCGGTCCGCTCACCCCCGAAGAGGCCGCGCTGAAGATGGATCAGATGAGCCACGGCTTCTTCTTCTTCATCAACTCGGCCACCGGACGCTCCGCCGTCGTGTACCGCCGCGACGACGGGGCGGTGGGTCTCATCGACGAGGCCGGCTGACCAGGCCGCGGGTCCGAGCCGATGTCGCTGCTGAAGAGGGTCCTGCGCTCCGGGGAGGGCCGCAAGCTCAAGGACCTGGGGGCGCTCGTTCCCGACATCAACGCGCTCGAGCCCGAGATACAGCGACTCGACGACGACGGGCTGCGGGCCCGAACCGGCGAGTTCCGCGGCCGGCTGGAGCGGGGCGAGTCCCCCGACGGCCTGCTGCTGGAGGCCTTCGCGGTGGTGCGCGAGTCCGCGGTGAGGGTGCTGGGCCAGCGTCACTTCGACGTGCAGCTCGTGGGCGGGGCGGCCCTGCACTGGGGCGCGGTGGCGGAGATGCGCACCGGCGAGGGCAAGACCCTCACCTCCACCCTGGCGGTGTACCTCACCGGGCTGACCGGGCGGGGTGTCCATGTGGTGACGGTCAACGACTACCTGGCCGGGCGGGATGCCGAGTGGATGGGCCAGCTCTACGAGTGGCTCGGCCTCAGCGTCGGGCTGATCGTCCCCGGGAGCCGGGGGTGGGAGCACAAGCGGCGCCAGTACGCCTGCGACGTGACCTACGGGACCAACAACGAGCTCGGCTTCGACTATCTGCGGGACAACATGGCCATGGCGCGCTCCGAGCAGGTGCAGCGCGGCCACCACTACTGCATCGTGGACGAGATCGACTCGATCCTCATCGACGAGGCCCGCACCCCCCTGATCATCAGCGGCCAGGTGGCCGACGCGGCGAAGCTCTACACCCGCTTCGCGAGCATCGCCCGGGGCCTGCAGCGCGACGTCCACTACGAGGTGGACGAGGAGAAGCGCACCGTGGCGCCGATCGAGGAGGGCGTGCACGCGGTCGAGCGGGTGCTCGGCATCGAGAACCTCTACGACCTGGTGGCCCAGAACCTGGTGCACCAGCTGCAGGCCTCGCTGCGAGCCAAGGAGCTGTACCGGCGCGACCGCGACTACATCGTGGACCACAGCCAGGTGAAGATCGTCGATGAGTTCACCGGCCGGGTGCTGGAGGGGCGGCGCTGGTCGGACGGACTGCACCAGGCCGTCGAGGCCAAGGAGGGGGTGGCCATCAAGGAGGAGAACCAGACGCTGGCCACCATCACCCTGCAGAACTACTACCGGATGTACGAGCGGCTGGCCGGCATGACCGGAACGGCCCAGACCGAGGCCAGCGAGTTCGCGTCGACCTACAACCTGCACGTGGTCAGCGTGCCGACCAACCGCCCCGCCGTCCGCGACGACCGTTCCGACCTGATCTACAAGAGCGAGGATGCCAAGTTCGCGGCGTGCACCGAGGACATACGCGAGCGCAACGAGCGGGGCCAGCCGGTGCTGGTGGGCACCGTCTCGGTTGAGAATTCGGAGAAGCTCTCCCGCCTGCTCGACAAGCAGGGCGTTGCGCACGAGGTGCTCAACGCCAAGCAGCACCACCGCGAGGCCGAGATCGTCACCCAGGCGGGCCAGCTCGGTTCGGTGACAGTGGCAACCAACATGGCCGGGCGCGGCGTCGACATACTCCTCGGCGGCAACCCCGAGGGCCTGGCCAAGCGCGACCTGAGCGCCGAGGGCCTCGAGGAGACCACACCCGAGGGCGCCCAGCGCCTGGCCGAGCTCACGGCCAAGCACCGGGCCGCCACCGACGCCGAGCGCGAGGCAGTGCTGGAGCAGGGCGGGTTGTACGTGCTCGGCACCGAGCGCCACGAAAGCCGCCGCATCGACAACCAGCTGCGGGGCCGGTCCGGGCGCCAGGGCGATCCCGGCGAGAGCCGCTTCTACCTGTCTCTGGAGGACGACCTGATGAGCCGGTTCGCCACCGGTGCCATGAACTGGGTGATGGAAAAGGCCCTGCCCGAGGACGTGCCCATCGAGGCGGGCATGGTCACCAAGGCCATCGAGCGGGCCCAGAACACGGTCGAGCAGCGCAACGCGGAGACCCGCAAGAACGTCCTCAAGTACGACGAGGTGATGAACGCGCAGCGCAAGGTCATCTACCGGCGCCGCTCCCAGATCCTCGACGGCGCCGATCTTCACGCTGAGGCGCTGGAGTACCTGGAGTCGGCCGTGGGCGGCGCGATCGGCACCCACTGCTCCTCGGAGCACCCCGAGGAGTGGGACCGCGAGGGTCTGGCCACCGAGCTGTCGGGGCTGTGGCCCGGCGGCGTCGACGGCTCCCGGCTCGAGGCGACCGCCTCCCACGACGAGGTGTCCGAGCTCGTCCACCGGACCGCCATGGACCACTACCGCGAGCGGGAGGGCGAGCTCGGCACCGATGTGATGCGCCAGGTGGAGCGCCAGGTGATGCTTCGCCTGATCGACCAGAAGTGGCGGTCCCATCTTCATGAGATGGACCTGCTGCGCGAGGGCATCCACCTGAGGGCCATGGGGCAGAAGGATCCGGCCACCGAGTGGCAGCGTGAGGGCTTCGAGATGTTCGGGCAGTTGATGGGCAGCATCGCGGTGGACTTCGTTCGCTATGTGATGCATGTGCAGCTGGCCGAGCGCCCCCCGGAGGACACTCAGCGGCTCGAGGGAGTGAGCGCGGACAAGGACGAGGAGGCGCCGGGTCAGCCCGCGCGTCAGGCCCGACGGGCCGCGCCGAGCCGGCCCGCCCCCCGGGTTCCGCTGGTGAAGAGCGATCTGGAGAAGGTGGGACGCAACCAGCCCTGCCCCTGTGGCAGCGGCAGGAAGCACAAGATGTGCCACGGCCGGCCCGGGGCGGGCTGAGCGGGCGTGCAGGACTTCTCCGACGATCTGCGCCGGCTTCGGGGTCGCCTCGACGAGGCGGAGGCCTACCTGCGCGTCGAGGTCCTGCGGGTCCGGCGGCCCCAGCTCGAGGCCGAGTCGTCGCGCCCGGACCTCTGGGAGCAGCCCGAGCGGGCCCGGGCGATCACGTCCGAGCTGGCCTCTGTCAACGAGGACCTGACGATCTTCGACCGTCTGGCGGCCGACATCTCCGATGCCGAGACCCTCAACCAGCTCGCGGTCGAGGAGGGCGCTGACTCCGAGGAGGCAGAGATAGCCCGGCTGGTGGCGGACATTGCGGCCCGCTTCGACGAGCTGGAGTTGCGCTCGCTGTTCACCGGAGAGTTCGACGAGCGCGACGCCGTGTGCCAGATCAAGTCGGGCGAGGGAGGAACCGACTCCCAGGACTGGGCCGAGATGCTGCTGAGGATGTACCGCCGCTGGGCCGAGCGCCGGGGCTTCGAGCTTGAGGTGACCGCGCTGTCGGAGGGGACCGAGGCCGGCTACTCCAGCGTGGACTTCCTGTTGCGGGGCCGCTGCGCCTACGGCTGGATGCGCTCCGAGCACGGCGTGCACCGCCTGGTGCGGATCTCTCCGTTCAACAACGAGGGCAAGCGCCAGACGGCCTTCACCGCGGTGGACGTCGCGCCGTTCTTCGAGGAGGTCTCCAAGCGGGTGTCCATCGACGAGAAGGATCTCCGCATCGACACCTACCGCTCCTCGGGCGCGGGCGGCCAGCACGTGAACGTCACCGACTCCGCGGTGCGGATAACCCATCTGCCCTCCGGGATCGTGACCAGCTGCCAGAACGAGCGCAGCCAGCATCAGAACAAGGAGCGGGCCATGCAGATGCTCGCCGCGAAGCTGCTCAACCTGGAGCGCAAGCGTCGCTCCGACGAGATCGCCGGCATCAAGGGCGAGCAGCGCAAGGTGGGCTTCGGCAGCCAGATCCGCAGCTACGTGATGCAGCCCTACCAGATGGTGAGGGACCAGCGCACCCGGCACGAGACCCCCAACGTCGAGGCCGTCTTGGGCGGGGACCTCGATCCGTTCATGGAGTCCTGGCTCCGCTGGAGCCGAGCCTCGGGTGCCGCGGGCGCGCCCGAGGGGGCTGGTACTGTCGCCGCGCCGGGCCGGGCGGCCGCAGGTGTGTACGAGTGATCAGGAGGTCCACATGACGGAGGGATGCTCGTGATCAAGATGGAGAAGGTCACCAAGGTGTTCAAGGGCGACGTGGTGGCCCTGCGCGACGTGACCATAGACATCGGCAAGGGCGAGTTCGTCTTCCTGGTGGGTCCGTCGGGGTCGGGCAAGTCCACCTTCATCCGCCTGCTCAACCGCGAGGAAGTGCCCGAGCACGGCCGGATATTCGTGGCCGGCCGCGACATCGGCGGGCTTAGCTCCTGGAGGGTCCCCTACCTGCGCCGCAACATCGGCTACGTGTTCCAGGACTTCAAGCTGCTGTCGAAGAAGACGGTCGCCGAGAACGTCGCCTTCGCGCTGGAGGCGATCGGCAAGGGGCCCCATGTCATCAAGCGCCAGGTGCCTGCCATCTTGGAGCTGGTGGGGCTGGCGCGCAAGATGGACCGCTTCCCCGGCGAGCTGTCGGGGGGCGAGCAGCAGCGGGTGTCGATCGCCCGGGCCTTCGTCAACCGGCCCATGATCCTGATGGCCGACGAGCCCACCGGGAACCTCGATCCCACCACCTCGGTGGGCATCATGCGCCTGCTGGAGCGGATCAACGAGATCGGCACGACGGTGGTGATGGCCACCCACGACAGCAGCGTCGTGGACAGCATGCGCCAGCGGGTGGTGGAGCTCGACCGGGGCATGGTGGTGCGCGACCAGGCCAGAGGCGTCTACGAGTAGCGAGCCGCGATGTTCAACTCCGCCCCCTTCCCCAAGTAGCTCTCCGTGTTCAGCCCCGACGCCCTTCCCGAGCAGCCGTGATGTTCAGCTTCCGCTACGTGCTGCGCGAGACCGGCCAGAACCTGTGGCGCAACATCCTGCTCTCGGTGGCGACGGTGATCACCGTCGGCGTGTCACTGGCGATGTTCGGCGGCTTCATGCTGTTCCAGGCGGCGGTGGACAGTGCCACGGCTCGCTGGGCGGACGGCGTGGAGTTCATCGTGTGGATGAACGTCGACATCGAGACGGCCGAGGACTCCAGCATCCGTAACCAGCTGGACGAGAGCCCCGGCGTGCTGCGGTGGGAGTACGTCGACCGGGAGCAGTCCTACGAGGAGTTCCGGGAGTTCTTCGAGGACACGCCCGAGGTTCTCGACATCACGACCCCCGAGGAGGTGCCCCCGTACTACCGGGTGGTGCCGACCGATCCCGCCCCCGACGTAGTCGAGGAGTTGGCCAGCCAGTTCAAGGGCCGGCCCGGCGTCCGCAGAGTGACTACCGCGGTAGAGGTGATCCGCGACGTGCAGAACCTCTCGGACCGGGCCGGGCGCGTGCTGTTCATCGGCTCGATAGTGCTGCTCGCGGCCTCCACGCTGCTGATCCTCAACACGCTGGCGGTGGCCATCGGCAACCGGCGCACCGAGATCGAGATCATGCGGCTGGTGGGGGCCACCAAGGCGTTCGTCCGCATCCCGTTCATGCTCGAGGGCCTGGTGCAGGGCCTGCTCGGAGCGGCGGTGGCCATGACCAGCAACGCGCTGTTGCGCAACTACGTGATCGATCAGTTCAGCGACGCCGACGGCCTCCAGCTGCTGGCCGGGTTCAAGGTGGACGACTCCGCCATGTTCCAGGTCAACCTGCTGGTGGTGGTGATCGCGGTGGGAGTGGCGGTGGTCGGCTCCAACATCGCGGTCGCCATGCACATCAACGAGTAGCCCCGCCGGTGCGCGCCCCGCGCCGGCAGTTTGGTCAGGCCAGGGTGTCGAGGGGTTCGGTGTAGGGCAGGCCCAGGGCGTCGGCCACTGCGGGCTCGGTGATCTGGCCGCGGCGCACGCTCAGGCCGTCCTGCAGGCCTTTGTCGGCGGCTATGGCGTCGACGACGCCCTGGTCGGCCAGCTTGATCACATAGGGGAGGGTGGCGTTGTTGAGGGCCTGGGTGGAGGTGCGGGGGACCGCTCCGGGCATGTTGGCAACGCAGTAGTGGACGACGTCGTGGACGATGTAGGTGGGGTCGGCGTGGGTGGTGGGCCGGGACGTCTCGGCGCAGCCGCCCTGGTCTATGGCTACATCGACGATTACCGTGCCTGGCCGCATCACTTTCACCATCTGGGCG
>JAKZWH010000135.1:0-5886 GCA_047515615.1 Acidimicrobiales bacterium
GAAGTAGCGCGCCGAGCGGCCGTCGATGGTGGCCAGGTCCGAGCCGCAGATGCCGGTGAGCCTCGGGTAGACCCGCTGCCAGTCCTCGCCGGGCAGCTCGGGCGGATCGTCGTCGATCAGCTTGAGCGGCCCCCACACCGCGCCCGCTCCGGGCCGCAGCCGCGACGCCAGCGCCGCGGCCGCGTAGCGGGCCTGCTGGCGCGAGAAACGCAGTGCCTTCACGCCCAGCGATGGTATCGACATGGACCCTAGAACCGCGGCCGCGCTGCGCGCCGACGCCGTGCCGGTGGCCTCACGCATTTCGAACCTCAGTGGGTGGCTCAGTCTGGGGGAATAGAAAAATCATTGAAAGCATGTAAATATATGGTAATCTCATAATATTGGAGGGTGGATATCGACGTGAGCGCTCGCAGGCACGGTGTCCGGGATGAGGACATGATGCATGCAGTGCGCTACCACTGGAGGAGTCTCAGAACGAGGGATCCGGCAGTCACCGTGTTCATCGGGCCATCGACCACGGCCGAACCGCTGGAGGTCGGGGTCGTTCAGGACGAGCAGGGCACCGCTATCATCCACGCAATGAGGGCGCGTCGAAGATTCTTGGAGCACGGGAGGTACGGATGAGCAAGACCCGCGCCGAGCGGCTAGAGGCCTTCGACACGTGGGCAGAGCACGTGAAGCCCAAAGATCTCATGGAAGCCGATCCCGGTGTCGTGCAAGAGATCCTCTCAACTGTCGAGGGTCGACAAGAGTCCGCCGAGGAGATCACGACAGTCCCGCCCGCCCCGGCCTAGCTCGGAGGGCGGACAGGTGGGAAGCATCGCCCGAAACGCCTGCGCCTTCTTTCGTGTGATTCGCGGCGGCGCGCTCCGCGCGCTCCCGCTCTTGACCGCATGAAGCTGGGTCTCGGCCTGGACCTTTATCGGGGCGCCGCGCTCGAGGTTCCCGTGGCCGCTGTTCAGCTCGCGGAGCGGCTCGGATACCACAGCGTGTGGACGGCCGAGGCCTACGGCGCCGACGCGCTGTCGCCGCTGGCCTACCTGGCCGCGCACACTGGCCGGATCAAGCTCGCCGCCGGCGTGGTGCAGATCGACGCCCGCAGCCCTGCGGCCACCGCCATGCACGCCATGACCATCGACGCGCTCGCAGGGGGCGGGCGCACGATCATCGGTCTGGGCGTGTCAGGGCCTCAGGTGGTGGAGGGCTGGCACGGCGCGCCCTGGGGTTCGCCGACGGCCAAGCTGCGCGACTACACCGCGATCATGCGCAAGGTGCTGGCCCGCGACGGGCCCGTCACGCATGACGGTGCTGCCATCCGGCTGCCCTACGACGGCCCGGGCGCGCTGGGCCAGGGCAAGGCGCTGAAGTCGATCCTGCATCCGTCGTCGGGCATCGAAATATGGATTGCGGCCGGAGGACCCCGCAACGTGGCCCTGGCCGCCGAGGTGGCCGACGGCTGGCTGCCGATGGGCTACGGGCCCGACGGGGCCGAGACGTTCCTGGAGCCGCGGCAGCGGGGACTGGCTCGCCGCCACGGCGACCTCCAGCCCGAGTTCGAAGCGTTCGGGTCGCTCTCGGTCGAGATCACCGACGACGTGCAGGCCGCGCTCGACGCCCGCAAGCCGATGGTGGCGATGTACGTCGGCGGCATGGGCAGCGGCACCCACAACTTCCACGCCGAAGCCATGGCCCGTAGGGGGTGGCCGGAGGCGTCGGCTCGGATCGTGGAGCTGTGGCGGGCCGGTCGCCGAGACGAGACTGTTGCCGCGGTTCCAGACGACTACATCGACTCGCAGTCCCTGCTCGGCTCGCCCCAGCGCATCCGGGCCCGCTGGCCCGAGGCGGTCCCGGCGGGTCTGACCGGCGTGATAATCCGGTGCCGACGCGACGAGGGCCTCGAGCTCATGGCCGAGTTGGCCGGCACCCGAGACACCGGGGGAGCAGACACCGGGGGAGCAGACACATGACCGACGAGCAGCTGATCCTCATCGACGAGCCGGCCGGGCACGTCCGCCGGATCACCCTCAACCGTCCGCACAAGCGCAACGCCATCTCCACGCCGCTGCGGGTCGCCCTGCGCGGCGCCCTGCACGGTTTCGACAGGGACCCCGAGGCCCGCGTCACGATCGTGCGGGGCGCGGGGCGGTGCTTCTCGTCGGGGTACGATTTGTCGGGCAGGTTGACCACCGAAAGCAACACGGCCAAACAGTCCATAGAACCGAACTACCCGTCGGCGCCCGGCGACGGCCAGTGGACCCGCCAGGCGAGCGACGGATGGTTCTCCATCTGGGACCTGGCCAAGCCGGTCATCGCGCAGGTGCACGGGTACGCGTACGCCGGCGGCACCGAACTGGCCGCGGCCTGCGACCTGGTGTACGTGGCCGACGACGCTCGCATCGGCTACCCGGTGGTGCGGGTGGCCTCGCCGCCGGACTGGCAGTACCACACGCCGCTGATGGGAATGCGCCACGCCATGGAGGCCATGCTCACCGGCGACTCCGTGAGCGGCGTCGAGGCAGCCCGGATGGGCTGGGCCAACCGGGCCTACCCGCCCGGGGAGCTGGAGGAGGCGGTGCTGGCGGTGGCGGTTCGCATAGCCGGCGTGGCCACGGACCTGGCTCAGATCAACAAGCGCATGGTCCACCGGGCCTTCGACGTGCTCGGAGGCCGGGCCGCGATCCGCTCGGGCCAGGAGTTCCAGGCCCTCGCCGCGCACCAGGAGTCGGTGAAGGCCGCCATGGCCGACCTTCTGGGCTCGGTCAAGAAGGCCATCGGCGACACCCCGCCGACCTGAGAGGTCGACCCGAGCGCCCGACCTGGGCGGCCGCCCGGATGGTTGCTAGAGCGCAGCTCAAACCCAACACCGAGATAAGTTTTCAAAATGTTTCAATCAATTCTCCCTTCTTTGGGTTGTTGTTGTCTCATCACATTGCCATGATGGTATGACAATCACATGAAACAGCACGACACATCTTGTGCTGCAACCCAAAGGAGGGCGTCAATGGCTGGTGACATGCTGGTGATGTCGAAGTCGCAGATGGAGCAGCTCGCGGTGATCTTCGCCCGGCAGAAGGAGACGGCGGAGGGGGTGATAAGCGCCATCGGCGCCGGCATCGACGGCACCACATGGCAGGGGGCCAGGGCCGACCGGTTCAGGCAGCTCTGGGAGAGCGAGTTCCGCCCCAACCTGCGGGCGCTGTGCGACGCGCTGGGGGAGCACTCAGCGTTCATCACCGCCGAACTCCAGGCGGGCATGAGCGCGCTCGACACGATCTGACCGCAGCGACGGCGGCCGGGACCGTCGCATCGAAGCGAGGACAGCAGGCCGGTGCGGATCCGTCACCGTTGCGACGGCGCTGAACGGATCGTGGAGATCGACTCCCGCCTCGAGGACTACACCGTGGCGGATCTGACCGCGGCTCTCAGCTGCCAACTCGATGAAGCCGGCGACGGCGCGGCGGCTGGCGTCAGCATCGACGGATGCTGGCACAGTCCCGAGACCCCCCTGTCGTCGGTCCCGATCTGGGAGGGGGCGCTGCTCGAGATCGCTCCCGACTCCGGGCAGTCTCCCTCCCAGTCACCGCATCAGCAGGCCGGGCCGCCACCCGCGGGATCGAGTCCCGGCCGGGTGCTGGTGGTGACGGCAGGCCTGCGAGCGGGCACCCGCCTCTCGCCGCCCCCGAGGGGCTCCTGGGTGATCGGTCGCTCGCAGGGTTGCGACGTGGTGCTCGACGACCCCGCAGTCTCGCGCCGCCATGCCCGGGCGAGAACGGACGGGCACGGTGGGCGAGCGGTCATCACCGATCTCGGCTCGTGCAATGGCACGGTGGTGGCGGGACGCGCCGTGACCGCCCCGACGCTGGTGCCGGCCCGAGCCACCGTCCGACTCGGTGCCACCTGTCTCCAGTGGCGGATCGCGGTGGACGACGCTCCTGCGGCCGTGCGCGCCGGGCTGGGAGCAACCGCGGGACGGATCCCGTTCAACCGCCCGCCTCGCCGCCGGCCCCCGACCGCGCCGGCGACGTTGAGGGTGCCCGCGGAGCCTCCGCCCCGGCCGGAGCCCGATCCCCTGTCGTGGGCAGGAATCGCCCTGCCGGTGGTGGCCGGGCTGGTGCTGGCTCTGGTGTGGAACCCGTTCATGGCCGTGTTCGCGGCCCTGGGCCCATTGATCACGATCGGCACCTGGCTGGAGCGGCGCCGGCGGACGGCCCGTGCCCATCAGCGGGCCAGCGAGGAGGTGGCCACGCAGGTGAGGCGGTTCGTGGCCGCGCTGCCGGCGGAGCGGGCGGCCGAGCGTCGCAGGAGGGTGGCGCTGGTCCCCGACCTGGCCGAGCTGGTGCGACGCGCCGAGACCCCGTCGTTGCGCTGCTGGGAGCGTCGCCGCGGCGATCCCGACGTCATGCGGCTCGGTGTCGGCACCGCCGACGTGCCCTACTCGCCGCCGCTCGAGGTGGACGGCAAGGGCGCCGCCGCGCCGGAGGCACTCGAAGCCCTGCAAGCGCTTGAGCCGCTGCGCGATGTTCCGGTGGCAGTGTCGCTGACGCCTGGCGACGTTGTCGGCGTTGTCGGCCCGCTGCCCGTGGCCCGCGCCGTGGCCCGCGCCCTGGTGCTGCAAGCCGCGGTGCTTCACGGTCCGGCTGATCTGGCCATAGCCGGCCTGGTCCCCGGCAGGGCGGCGGAGTGGTCGTGGATGCGCTGGCTTCCCCACACCGCCGACGCCGCCGGCAGCGGTCCCGGCGCGCTGGTGGCCACGGAGCGCGATGCAATGTCAGCGATGGCCGAGGCCGCGGCTGCGGACAGCGCCCAGCGGGTCCTGCTGGCGGTCATCGACGGCGCCGAGGCACTGACCGGCCGCTCGGCGCCGGGCCGCGCACTGCTCACCCTGGCGCCCACGGCCGGGATCATCGTGACCACTGACGTATGCGATCTGCCGTCCAACTGCACCACGATCGTGCAGGTCGATCACGAGGCCGGAGGCCTGCGGCTGGTCGACCCCCGCTCCGCGGCGGTGATGGAGCCGCTCGTCGCGTGGGGCGTCACCATCGCGACCGCCAACCACGCCGCGGCGCGCCTGGCCCGCCTCGACGACCCCGAGCTCGGCGCGGGGCGCGCCAACCTGCCCGAATCGGTGTCACTTGTGGACCTTCTGGGCGGCGAGCCGACTCCAGAGTCGGTGGAGAGGCGCTGGCACGCAACTCGGGGCACGGCCGATCTGCGCGTGCCGATCGGCGCCGCCGCCGAGGGCCCGCTGGTGCTCGACCTCGTGGTCGATGGTCCCCATCTGCTGATCGGGGGCACCACAGGGTCGGGCAAGTCGGAACTGCTGCGCTCGCTCGTGGTCGGTCTGGCGCTGTCGGCAGACCCCGACCACCTCGCCTTCGTGCTCATCGACTACAAGGGCGGGGCGGCCTTCGACCGTTGCGCGGAGATGCCGCACGTCGCCGGGATGGTCACCGACCTCGATGACCGCCTGGCCGAGCGGGCGCTGGTGTGCCTGGAGGCCGAGCTGCGCCACCGCGAGGAGCGCCTGCGGGCCGCGGGAGCCGAGGACCTCGCCACCTTCCGGTCTCAGAGCGGTTCCAGCGCCGAGCCGCTCCCCCGGCTTGTCGTCGTGGTGGACGAGTTCGCCACGCTGGCCGCAGAGCTGCCCGACTTTCTGCGGTCGCTGGTGGGCATCGCCCAGCGGGGCCGGAGCCTGGGTGTCCACATGGTCCTGGCCACCCAGCGGCCGGCGGGCGTGGTGACCGACGACATCAGAGCCAACACCTCGTGCCGGATCGCCCTGCGGGTCACGGACCGCCACGACTCCAACGATGTGATCGACTCTCCGGCCGCGGCCCGCATCCCCCGGCAGCGGCCCGGTCAGGCGCTGGCCCGCCTCGGCCC
>JAKZWH010000136.1:0-2901 GCA_047515615.1 Acidimicrobiales bacterium
GTTCATGCGGAAGGTGGGCATCTACAGCACCAGCGGCGACAAGTGCGTATTCCGGACGATCTGGAACACCGATTCCGGGCGAACGGGAACACTGAATCCGGGATGTGGAACACCGATTCCGGTGATTGGGAACACTCGTCGGTAGCGAGGTGAGGCACGCTGCGTCTCTCGAAAGGAGGGACGCAGCGATGCCGGCACCGAGGTTATCGATGAGGAAGATCCGCGAGGTTCTACGACTCAAACACGAACGGGGCTTGTCCCATCGGGCGGTGGCGCAGGCCTGCGCGATCGGCGTGGGCACGGTCGCGCGCTATCTGCAGCGGGCCACCGACCGCGGGGTCGGCTGGCCTGTCTCGGCCGAGTTGGACGATGCGTCGCTCGACGCCAGATTGTTCCCACGGCCGGCGCCCGAACGGGGCCGGATGCGGCCCGATTGCGCGTGGCTGCACCGCGAGCTCAAACGGGTGGGCGTCACGCTGCACCTGCTGTGGCAGGAGTACGTCCAGATCCACCCCGACGGCTACCGCTACAGCCAGTTCTGCGAGATCTATCGACGCTGGGTGCGGCGGCTGCGACCGTCGATGCGCCAGGTACATCGGGCCGGCGCGAAGACCTTCATCGATTACTCGGGCAAGCGGCCCACGATCGTCGATCGGCATACCGGCGAGGAGCGACCGGTCGAGCTGTTCGTCGCCGTCCTCGGGGCGAGCAGCTACACCTACGCCGAGGCGACCGCGACCCAGCAGCTGCCGGACTGGGTCGGCGCGCACACCCGCATGGTCGAGTTCTTTGGCGGCGCGACGGGCCTGTGGGTGCCCGACCAGCTGAAAAGCGCCATCAGGCAGTCCTGCCGCTATGAGCCCGGTGTCAATCGCACCTACGAGGAACTCGCCGCGCACTACGGCGCCGTCGTGGTCCCGGCCCGCCCCTACAAGGCCCGCGACAAGGCAAAGGCGGAGGTGGGTGTGCTGGTGGCCCAGCGGTGGATCCTCGCCCGCCTCCGGCACGAGACGTTCTTCAGCCTGGCCGCGCTGAACACCGCGATTCGGGCGCTGCTCGACAAGCTCAACGACCGCCCGATGCAACAGCAGGGCGTCAGCCGCCGCACGCTCTATGCGCGGCTCGATCGCCCGGCGCTCCAGCCCCTCCCGCCCTCGCGCTACGTCCTCGCCGAGTGGAAGCCCTGTCGCGTGAACATCGACTACCATGTCCAGATCGCGCGCCATCCCTACAGCGTTCCGTACCAGCTGATCCACGAACTCGTCGAGGCGCGCGTCACCACCACCACCGTCGAGCTCTTCTACAAGGGCCGACGGATCGCGTCCCACCGCCGACGGCACGACGGCCAGCCGTCGACCACGCCAGCGCACATGCCCAGCGCCCACCGGGCGCATGCCGAGTGGACGCCGTCGCGGCTCATCCGCTGGGCCGAGCAGACCGGGCCGGCCACCGGGCGCCTCGTGGCCGAGATCCTCCGCCGCCGGCCGCACCCCGAGCAAGGCTATCGCGCCTGTCTGGGGATCATGCGCTTGGGCCGGACATACGGCGACACCCGCCTCGACGCGGCCAGCGCCCGCGCCATCGCCCTCGGCTCGTATCGCTATCGCACCGTGCAGAACATCCTCGCGTCCGCCCAGGACCGCCTGCCCCTGGACGCGCCGGCGGCGGCGACCCCGACGCCCACCCACGTCAACATCCGTGGCGCCGCCTACTACGGGGCCACACGTCCAGAGGAGGACCCATGCTGATTGAACAGACGCTCGAGAAGCTCCACGCAGCGAGATGAAGCTCGGCGCGCTGGCCGAGGCCGTCCAACACCAGTGCCACAGCGACGAGGCAGCCACGCTCAGCTTTGAGGAGCGCCTCGGCCTCCTGGTCGATGCCGAGTGGACGGCGCGGGAGCAGCGCACGCTCCAACGGCGGCTCCGGACGGCGAAACTCCGCTATCCGGCCACCCTCGAGGCCATCGACTTCACCCACCCCCGCCGACTCAACCGCCAGCAGGTGCTCACGCTGGGCAGCGGGGCCTGGATCGCCGAGCGCCACAACCTGCTGATCACCGGGCCCACCGGCATTGGCAAGAGCTTCCTGGCCTGTGCCTTCGTCGAGCGGGCGTGTCGCCGCGGCTTCACGGCGCGCTACGTCCGCATGCCCCGCTTGCTGCATGAGGTGGCCGTCGGCCGGGGCGACGGCTCCTATGCCCGGCTGCTGGCGCGGCTCGCCAAACTCGACCTGCTCGCGATCGACGACTGGCTGCTCGCGCCGCTACGCGACGCTGAGCGGCGCGACCTCACCGAGGTCATCGAAGATCGGGCCGAACGGGCCTCGACGCTCATCGCCTGCCAACTGCCGGTGACCGACTGGCATGGCGTGATCGGGGACCCCAACCAGGCGGACGCGATCTGCGACCGGTTGCTCCATGATACGCACCGCATCGAGCTGAAGGGGCCCTCGATGCGACGCACGAAGGCCGCCCCAAAGACATCAGCGAAGGCCACGCCATGACCAGTCCAGGGGCTACGACGGGGGGGCGCACAGGTCGGGCGACGGCGAGATCGTCGCTCCTGCGGCATCCTCGTCGGGCGGATCGTGGCCGAGGGCCTATGGATCCTGCCAGCGGCATGGAAAACGCGGTCGCACGACTGGGACGGGCTGCGGCATCGAGGTGCGCGTTTCCCACACCGCTTTGGACGGCGCACGCGCCGCCCACAGGCTCCACAGGCCGTCATCGTCAGCATTCACAAACACGACAATGCGAGTAGGATATCCACGGCCCGTGACGACCGAGATGGAAGGAGACTGACCGATACACGTCGCTTCGCTCCGACGAGCGTTCCCCTTCGTCGGAATCCGCGTTCACGATCCGCGGAATTCGTGTTCCACTTCAGCGGAATACGCACC
>JAKZWH010000137.1:0-3313 GCA_047515615.1 Acidimicrobiales bacterium
GAAGTTGTTGACCGTGCCGGGCGTGTCGGCCGCGGTCAACTCGAAGCGCATCTCGCCCTCGCTGGTGTCGAACACCGCCACGTAGCGGGCGCCGGGGTCGATGCACATCGGCTGGGGACCGTCGAAGTCGAAATAGCGCGGTCCCGACCCGTCTGGCGCCGGACAGCCTGCCGGCGCGGCCCGCGACGGCTCTGCCAGCCCCGCCGGAGGAGGTACGTCCTCCCCCGGCCCTGGCGGCTCTTCCGGCGGAGGCCCCGCCGGTTCGGCCGAGCCCGAGTCCGACCCCGCGGGCGCGCTGCCGCCTCCGCCGCCAGCGCCATAGCCGAAGCGCGGCAGTTCGCCTGCCACCTGCTCAGGCGGCGGAGCGTCCACGGCGATGTCTGCGTCGAAGTCGTAGAACTCGACGACGAGCTGGGCCGACAAGAAGTCCAGGACAAGCCTGCGGACAAGGCCAGAGCCGTCAATCCATGCCTCCGCAGCAATGCCCCTGAGGAACTCCGAGAGCTGCTCGAAGTCTTCACTCGCCAAGGCATCCCCGCGGGTCTCCAGTGTCTCTTCGAGGTCGTCGACGAACGAGGCTGGGTACAACTCGGTCAGGGGCACTCTGAAAGCCACCTTGGTGGTGGGCACCTCCCGAATCGTGTCGCGGCCGGCGACCTTCGCTCCGCTCGCCGTCGCCAGCAGCGCGGCAACCGACGACAACGGGTCGCAATCCCATGAGACCTCTGGGTTCGATTGCGGCAAGACGCAGGGCAGTGCGGCAATGCCCTCCGACCAGCGCGGATCGCCCGAAGACTCGGAGGCGGCCACGAACCAGGCCGAGCGTCCGTCGGCGTCGACGGACGCCTCCACCACCGCAGGCGCGTCCGCGGCGCCGGTCGTGCGCACGTAGGCCTCGCGGCCCGCATACCGGATCTCGGCCACGCCGCCGTCGGGGAACTGCGGGTCGATGCCAGGCTCGAAGTCGATCCTCACCGAGAGGTCGCCGTCGGCATCCGACTCGAACCTCGACGTCAGCTCGACCGGCGCTTCGCCCTCGATCTCGGGGACAACGATCGTCGCGACGCCGCGCACAGCCCGTCCGGCAAGCACGGACGAGCCCTCGGCCAGCAGGGCTACGGCGTCGGCAGGCTCCTCCTGCTGGGGGGTCGGGCTTCCGACGAAACCACCGGAGGCGTCATCCGACGGGACGGCATCGGCTAGATCTGTCTGCGGGCTCTCGACAGCCGCAGCGTCGGTTTCGGCTTGCGCTCCTTCGCTGGCCCGCGGGTCCCCGCCACCATCGGAGCAAGCCGATCCTGCCAGCGCTATCGCCACCGCAACCGCCAGCCACCTCGTCCGTGCGTGCATGGCGCCTCCAAGTGGCCCGAGGTGCCGCAATCGACGCCCGCTCCCGACGAAACCTAGCGCGGCAGGCCGGGCAGCCACGGCCAGACCAGCACCGGCACCGGCTTGATGGCCGCCGCCGCCGCACACAGCCCTGCCGGGGGGACGACGCGAGTAGGCGTGCACCGTCGGCACCTAGGCTCGGGGCCGTGGACCTGCCTGTGATGCCGCCGGTCAAGCCGATGCTGGCCCGGGCTGTTGACGGCATTCCCGACGGCGACTTGGCCTTCGAGCCGAAATGGGACGGCTTCCGCTGCATCGTGTTCCGCGACGGCGAGGGGGTGGTGCTGGGCAGCCGCAACGAGAAGCCCCTAACCCGCTACTTCCCCGAGTTGATCGAGCCCTTGCGGGCGTCGCTGCCACCGCGGGCCGTGGTGGACGGCGAGATCATCGTGCGCGTCGGCGACCGGCTCGGCTTCGACGCCCTTCAGCAGCGCATCCACCCGGCCGAGAGCCGCATCAACCGGCTGGCCGCCGACACACCGGCCGAGATGGTCGCCTTCGACGTGCTGGCGGTGGCCGACGCCAATCTGATGGATGAGCCGTTCCGTCACCGTCGGGCGCTGCTCGAGACGATGGCCGCCGCCTTCGAGGCCCCGGTGCATCTGGCCCCGTCCACCCTCGACCGGGAGCTGGCCCAACGCTGGTACGAGCGCTTCGAGGGCGCCGGGCTCGACGGGCTGATCGCCAAGCCCCGCGACGGCGTCTACCTGTCCAACAAGCGGTCGCAGTTCAAGGTCAAGCACACCCGCACGGTCGATGTGGCCGTGGCCGGCTACCGGATGCACGTCGACGGCAACGGCGTGGGGTCGCTGGTGGTGGGACTGCACGACGACGCCGGCGGCCTGCATCACTGCGGGGTGGCGGCCAGCTTCACCGCCCAGCGGCGCCGCGAGCTCCTCGATGAGCTCGCGGCCCACGTGATGGCCGACCCGAGGCAGCACCCGTGGGCGGAGTGGATGGACCCCGTCGCCCATGCCGAGGGCACGGTGATGCCCGGCACCCCCAACCGCTGGTCGGGGCAGCGTCAACAGCAGCCGTGGGTGCCGCTGCAGATAACGCTGGTCGCGGAGGTCAAGTACGAGGCCATGCTCAACGGCCGCTTCCGGGGCACCACCCGATTCGTGCGCTGGCGCCCCGACCGCACCCCCGACTCGTGCCGGTTCGACCAGGTAGAGGTGGCCGCGGCCATGGGCATAGGCGCGGTCCTCTCGGCCTAGTCGGCGACCGCCGGGGTGCGTTCACCGCAGAAGAAGGCGCGGGTGCTGTCGCTACGCCCCAGCAGGGTCGACCAGAGTTCTGACTGGCCGGCGGGGCGGGGCGGACTACGCAGCCAGTTGGTGGGCCCGGGCGGCGACGCGCTGGGCGCCTATAGCGGCGCAGCGCTCATCGAAACCGGCGACGGGGCCGCGCCACTCCATCTCATCGACCGTCGCCGACACCGGGGCGCCCAGTTCGACGGTGGCGATGCGGCGATACAGCAGCGCGTCCTCGAAGTTGTCCCGCAGGGCCGCGGCCAGCTTGGCCGCGCTCCGCACCTCGACGTCCCACTCCGACGGATCGAAGGGTATGGCGCTGATGTGGCCGTACCGGGCCAGGAGCGCGGCCGCCGATTTAGCCCCCCAGCCGGGCAGTCCCGGGAACCCGTCGGCGGAATCGCCCACCAGGCCCAGATAGTCGGGGATCGACGCCGGAGGCACGCCGAACTTGTCCACCACCCCGGCGTGGTCGTACAGCAGGCGGCGGCGGCGGTCGTACTGCACCACCCGGCCGTCGGCGGTCACGCATTGGGCCAGGTCCTTGTCGGGCGTGCAGATCACGACCTGCTCCACCCGCGGGTCGCCGGCCGCCACCGCGGCGGCCGACGCCAGCCCGTCGTCGGCCTCGTGCTCGACCTGGGGCCACACCGCGAAGCCGGCCAGCTCCA
>JAKZWH010000138.1:0-4836 GCA_047515615.1 Acidimicrobiales bacterium
CAGCGTTGCGGCCACGGCCGCAGCCCGGTTCAAGAAGGCGGTCGGCACCTCGAACCTCACGGCCACCGTCGAGTCGGACCGAGGCTGGCTGCTGTTGCGCAAGGACATGGGTCGACCCGGCAGCCGGCCCGCGGCCTGACACCTAAGCGGCCGCTCGACGCACCCGGCCCGACGGCCTGAGAACTCAGCGGCCGGTCGAGCCGAAGCCCTGGTCGCCGCGCGTCGACGGGTCGAGGCTGTCCACCTCCACCAGGCGAACCTGCTCCACCGCCATCACCACCAGCTGCGCGATGCGCTCGCCCCGCTCCACGGTGAACGTCTCCGACGGGTCGGTGTTCACCAGCACCACCTTCAGCTCGCCCCGGTAGCCGGAATCGATCAGGCCGGGCGTGTTCAGGCAGGTCACACCGTGGTTCAGGGCGAGCCCGCTACGGGGGAGCACGAAGCCGGCGCAGCCCTCGGGCAACGACACTGCCACACCGGTAGGCACCAGTGCCCGGCCCCCTCCAGCGACCAGAACCGTGGAGGTGCGGGCCACCAGGTCGATGCCGGCATCGCCCGGGCGGGCATAGCCGGGAAGGGGCAGGTCCCGGTCGAGCCGGACTACGGGAATCTCGAGCACCGGCCGAGAGTAGCGGAGCCGCCCCGTCGCGCCGGGTCGTTATCCTGCCCCAGTGCTCGCCTGGATGGACTTGGAGATGACCGGCCTCGATCCCGAGATGCACTCCATCGTCGAGATCGCGGCCCTCATCACCGACGACGACCTCCAGATGGTGGCCACCGGGCCCAGCCTTGTGATCCACCAGCCGCAGGAGGTGCTGGCCCTAATGGACGACACGGTGCGGGCCATGCACACCGACAGCGGGCTGCTCGAGAGGATCAGATCCTCGACCGTGAGCCTGGCCGAGGCCGGCGCCGCGGTGCTCGCGTTCCTGCGGTCCCACATCGACGAGCCCCGCACCGTGCCGCTGTGCGGCAACTCCATCGGCGCAGACCGCCGGTTTCTGGCCCGGCACCTCCCGGACATCGAGAACTTCCTGCACTACCGGTCGATCGACGTGTCCACCGTGAAAGAGCTGGCCCGCCGCTGGCAGCCATCGGTTTATGAGGGCGCACCGGCCAAGGCCGGGGACCACCGGGCCCTCGACGACGTCATCGAGAGCCTGGAGGAGCTGCGCTGGTACCGCCGAGCCGGGTTCATCGGCGCGGAGGCGGGCTGAGTGGCGATGACGGCCAAGACGTACTCCAAACAGGAGCAGGAGCCGGCGTCCTCGGAGGTGACCGAGGTGGCGCCGGGAGTGCTCCGGCTGCAGCTGCCCATAAGCATGCCGGGCCTCGGCCATGTCAACTGCTACGCGCTGGTCGACTCCGAGGGCGCGGCGCTGGTCGATCCGGGCCTGCCCGGTGAGGAGTCATGGGCGGCGCTCTGCGACCGGCTGCAACAGGCCGGCATCCCCTTGCGGCGGGTGCACACCACCATCGTCACCCACTCCCATCCCGACCACTACGGAGGCAGCCACCAGCTGCGCGAGGAGACCGGCGCCGACCTGCTGACCCACACCGCGTTCACTTCCAGCCCCGCGGCCGAGGACGCCAACGCCGACATCGACCTGGAACTGCTGGAGCTCAGTCCCGACGCGATGGTGGAGCTCTGGAAGGGGAAGCTGCAGGATCGGGGCAACACGCCCTGGGGGACCCGGCGGGAGCCGCCGCCCGACGAGGCCATCAGACTCTTCGTCCAATCCAATGTCGCAGGAAGGGCACCCCGCTTCCGGGTGCCGGAGCCGACCATCCGGGTCGCCGACGGCGACGCCGTGCGCCTGGCCGGACGCGAGTGGTTCGCGGTGCACACCCCCGGCCACACCACCGACCACCTGTGCTTGTGGGACCCGGCCGAGGGGGTGCTGCTGTCGGGCGACCACGTGCTGCCCACCATCACGCCCCACATCGCGGGCTCGACCGAGCTCGACGACCCGCTCGCGGCCTTCTTCGAGTCCCTGGCCCGGGTGGGTGCATTCGAGGGCGTCGAGGTGTGCCTGCCGGCCCACGGACATCCCTTCGCTGACCTGCGAGGCCGCACCGCCAGCATCCGCTGCCACCATGTTGAGCGGCTCGACGTGCTGCGGGCGGCGGCGTCCGCTCTCGGCAGCGCTCCGGTGGAGGCCTACATGAAGGAGCTGTTCGCCGAGCGGTCCTGGGGCGACATGGCCGCCAGCGAGACTTTCGCCCATCTCGAGCATCTGAGGGTGATCGGTGAGGCCGACAGCAGGCGCGGCCACGACGGGCTGCTGCGCTACCAGCTCAAGGAGCCCGACCGCCCCCGGTCGGGGCCGGCTCGGGGATCGGCCGACGCGGCCTGACCGTCCTGGTGCCGACGCCAGTACCGGCGGCTGGGCCATGAGGGTCGCGCCGGCTCTGCGAGCCGCGGTGCGGGCCGGCCTCACCGCCGGCACCGCTGCGGTGCTAACTGCGACTGCGGGCGCGTGCACCGGCGCCACCGGCACCGCGACTCTCGGGGACGACGAGGAGATCCCGAAGATCGTTCTGAACCAGGACAGCCCGGGCTTCGCCGCCGACACCGACATCTCGCCCGAGGCGTCCGACGGCACCGACCTGTCCGACCTCAGCTTCGACCTCTTCGACGGCGGCACGGGCACCGTCGCCGACTACGAGGGCACGCCGCTGGTGGTCAACTTCTTCGCGTCGTGGTGCCCGCCCTGCGTGAGGGAGATGCCGGACTTCCAAGACGTGTTCGAGCGGCTCGAGGGCCAGGTGGCGTTCCTCGGACTGTCGCAGGACCAATCGCCACAGGACGCCCTCGCCCTGGTGGAGGCCACCGGCGTCACCTACGACGTGGGCTGGGATCTCGACCTGGAGGTGTACGGCGCAACCGGCAGCATCGCCATGCCCACCACCGCCTTCGTGTCACCCTCCGGCGAGCTGCTCGACACCTTCGCCGGAGCACTGGACACCGAGGCTCTGGCCGAGTTCATTGAGGATACGCTCGGCGTAGCGGCTAGACCGTAGAACCATGGAACTCCACGCGGCGGCTGGATCGTAGAACCATGGAGTGGGCTGCGCTCGCCTATCCCTTCTCGCTGGGGCTGGTCGCCGCCTTCAACCCGTGCGGCTTCGCTCTGCTGCCCGCATACCTGTCGTATTTCATTGGCGCAGAGCAGTCCAAGGGCTCACCGCCGGCCTCGGGCGCTCAGGCGCTGGGCGCGATGTTGCGGGCCATGCTGGTGGCGCTCACGCTCACCGCCGGCTTCGTGGCCGTGTTCGGCGCCTTCGGCCTGCTGTTCGAGACAGTGCTCAGCCAGGGCACCGTGCTCGAACACATCGGCTACGTGACCATCGCCATCGGCGTGGCCATGGCGCTGCTGGGCGTGTGGATGCTGACCGGGCGAGCGGTCAATGTGCGGCTGCCCAAGATGAGCCGGGGCACCGGCAGCCGGGGCCTGGGGTCGATGTTCATGTTCGGCGTCAGCTACGCGGTGGCGTCGCTGTCGTGCACGATCGGCCTTTTTGTTGCGGCCGTCGCCGCGAGCTTCTCGACTGACGGCGTAGCCAACGGCACGGCCAACTTCGTTGCCTACGGGATCGGCATGGGCGCGGTCATGACGTTCCTGACCCTGGCGCTGGCCCTGACCCGCACCAGCGTGGTTCCCGCGATGCGCAAGATGTTCCGTTGGATCAACCCGATCTCGGGGCTGGTGCTGATCGCGTCCGGGGTCTACGTGGCCAACTACGGCTGGTGGGAGCTGCAGATAATCGACGATCCGCGGGCCACGAACGTCCTGGTCGACAAGTTCACCGAGTTCCAGGCGGCGGTCACCAACTGGATCGACCACGCCACCGCGGAGCGCCTCGGCGTGCTGTGCGCTCTGGGGGTGATCGGAGCGCTGGTGCTGGCCTGGCGCCAGGGCGAGTCCCGCGTGCTGGTGCGCCGCCTGATGGCCGCGGCCTACGCAGCGCTCTATCTAGTGGTGGAGTTCTACTTCAACCAGGGCGACTTCGTGCTGTTGCCGGTTTGGCGATTCGTGGCGGGTTGGCCGCTGCGGGTCGGCCACTGGTTCACCGATCCGGTCCGCTTCGGGGTCCCGCTGGAAATCCTGTTCACCGCGCTGGTCGTTTGGATTCTGGTCCGTATTGTTCGTAGGGCCTATGCGCGGAGATCGGAAAGGGCCGCGGTCCGAAGCTGAGCACCGGCACGTCACACCGAGTCGTCGGCTGTTGAGGTGACCATCGGATTTCCATCCCTCATCGCCCACCCGGATGTGGACGAGGTGTGCGAGCTGCGAGGCCGGTTCGGGTTGATGGCGTTCCACGGCGGCAACCTCGAGCGCACCACCGACGTGATCGCCCAAGAGGTAGCCGAGCGCAGCGGAGCATCGCTGTATGCGGTGATCCAGCACGCGCCGCTGCGGCAGCATGTGCCCTCCATCACCATCCGACCCGAGCACTCCGAGAGGCTCCGAGAGTTCCTCGACCGTGTCCACACGGTGATCGCCGTCCACGGCTACGGCCGCGAGACCCAGTTCTGGAACGTGCTGCTGGGCGGGCGCAACCGGGCGCTGGCAACACACTTGGCCAAGCACCTGCGGGCTCGTCTGCCGGAGGCGTTCGGCCTGGTGGACGACATCGACGCCATCCCGAGGGGGCTGCGGGGCCTGCACGAGGCCAACCCGGTGAACCTGCCCCCCAACGCCGGGGTGCAGCTCGAGTTGCCCCCGACCATCCGCTGGAACAAGCAGGCCCGCAACTGGTCCGACTACGAGGGCACGCCCCGCGCGCCGCAGGTCAGCACGCTCATCGACGCCCTGGCCGGCGCCATCG
>JAKZWH010000139.1:0-3820 GCA_047515615.1 Acidimicrobiales bacterium
GCCTGGGCGAACGGCCCCCAGCGAGCAGCTCAGTGTCGACGGCGGCCACTCCGGCCAGCGCGGCTCGCAGACGGTCGGGCCGCTCCGGATGCCGGTGTCCGGTGTCGTGGTCGAGGAAGCGTTCGTCGGTGATCACCAGCACGGCCGGATCGTACCGCCACCCTCGACACTCGATCGGAGCCGGCATCTATGGCGCAGGGGTCCGCGTCTGTCATCGGCGCCGTTCGCGCTTCACCCTGCAGGCGTCTCGACTCGTGCCTGCCGCGTATCGTGGTCGTGCATGCCAGCACGACCTGTCGGCGGCGATCGGAGCCGGCATCCGAACTCATGGCCCTGACCTCGTTGAGCATCGGCTCGGCGAGATTCCGCGTAGGAGCCTGGCAGGGTGCCGCCGACGTGGCGTACCTGGCCCTGGCCTCCGCGGCCGCAACCCTGGCGCCATGGGTGCTGGCCGCGCTGCGCGACCGGCTCCATGACCTGGGATACCGCGCCGTCATCACCGCAGCCGTGGCCCCGCGTGAGCGTGATGCCCTCATCCGAGACAGGTTCGACGTCCGCTCCGAGCTTGCCACTCTCAGCCGCGATCTCGAAGTGGCGACGCCCAGGATTGTGAACCCGCATGGGCACACCCGGCGCGGCCGGCGGCGCGACCTCGAAGTTGTGCTGCAGGTCGACGCCGAGGCGTTCCGCCCGTTCTGGCAGCTCGACGCCGACGGGCTACACGAGGCCCGCACGGCCACGCCGTCCAGCCGCTGGCGCGTCAACCGCGGCGTGGAGGTCCACGCCTACAGCATCACCGGGCGGGCAGGTTCTGCGGGCTATCTCCAGCGACTGGCGGTGGCAGGTCGCTGCCAGGGCCAGGGCCTGGGAACCCTGCTGGTGGCGGACACGCTGGTGTGGTTGAGGCGCGGAGGGGCTCGCACCGCCCTGGTGAACACCCAGCCCGACAACGAGCCAGCACTCGCCTTGTACCAGCGCTGCGGGTTCCGCATGGAGCCCGACCGGCTCGCAGTCCTGTACCGCGACCTGGCATGAGGGCGGATTCCAGCCGGCGGCGCACGCTAGCCGTCGCGGTGTTCGGCCTAGCCGTGGCGGCCGGGGCGTTGAGCAGCACGCAGGCAGGAGCCCAGACCGACGACGAGGACCTGACCCCCCAAGCGATAGTGGACTTCTTTGGCGTGGATCTCATCGACCAGATTCCCGCAACAGCCTCGTCACCGGCAGTCATTCACCTTCGCGTCGCCGACGAGCTGTCAACGGCGGACCTGAGAGCCCGCCTATATGCGCCGGTGACGACTAGGGCCGAACTGCTGGCGTCGTTGTATGGCCCGCCGCCAACGCCGCTGATCGCGGAATGGATCGTCGAGGATTCCCGCATCGCCGCCAGTGACGATCAAGGCGTCGTCTTGTCGGTGCCCATTCAGCCACCTGAAGAGGATCTGACAAGTCCGATGAGCTTCGACGACGGACGACCGCTTCCGCTGCGTTTGGAAGCAGTCGACGCCACCGGCGCCGTCGTACGGGGGTTTTCCACTTTCCTGACTCCAGGTGCGGATGCCGCAGTCGACGATTCCGGGCAACCGCTGGTGGTTGCTGTAGTTCTCGACCTGCGTCTACCGCCATCTCACCTCGCCGACGGTGGCGCGGCCGTGGATGGGGCCTCGCTCAGCCGGGTGCTCGGCTTCGCCGAGGTGCTCATCGAGCGGAGAGGCGTGCCCCTCTCCGTTGCAATGAGCGCCGAGACTCTCGATGCCCTTGCTCTCATCGGGGACGACACCAGCGTGGCAGTGCTGCGCACCGCGCTGCGGGAAAGGCAACTGCTCGCCACTACGTGGACGAGCCTCGACATCTATGACTTGACGAGGGCAGTCCGGGCCGACGTGGTCCTCGACGGGCTGCGAAGAAGCGCCGAGGCGCTGCGATGGGTCGGCCTGGAAGCCAGCACGGTCATGCGTTTCGAATACCCGCTGACGGCGCGAGCGGTCAGGGCTATCACCGAGCCGGCGACCGGAGTGAGCGCTTTCGTCACCGACGCTCTGCCCATGGACAGCGGCCCCTTCCCGCCAGTGACATTGCTGACCGACTCATCCGGCGGCAGTCACCCGTTGGTTCAAGCTGACCCGGTTCTCGCCGGAATGCTCCAGTTCCCCGACTCGGAACTCGGTATGCAGTGGGCGCGCGCTGAACTTCACCGCATCGCCGCCGCGGGTACACCGAAGGCAGTGGTTGTGTCCGTGCCTGCACATGGCGAGCTATTGCTCGGCTGGCAGGAGTTCGCCACCCTCCGCGGGGCGCCTCTCGAAGGGGAGAACGGTCCGACCGTCCGGATCCAGGTCTTCGTCACCGAGCGCGGTGGGCTGAGAGGCTTTCTCGTCGCAAGCATCGAGCCGACGACACTGGCCCTGCTGCTCGACATGATCACCGGCGACGCGGCCCTGAGGCCAGCCACCGTGGACGACGTGCTCGCACAGGAGCCGCCGGTGGGCACAGTCCCGATCGCAGTGGCGGATCGACCCTCTGACCCGGGCGACTTCGGCCTCTACCTCGCCCGGCTAGCCCAAGTGGAGCAGCGACTAGCGGCCTACGAGTCGTTCCTCGGGAACGATCCCTTCCTGGCCGCCCCGCTGCGAACCCTGCTCGCAGTCAGCGCTAGCCGACACCTCACGACCGGCGAGCTCACTCAGTTCCTCGACGCCGTCGATCAGCAGGTGACACAAGGAACGACGGGGGTGGAGTTCATGGGACGGGGCCCGATCACCTTCACCGAGCGCAACGTCGACTTGCCAGTGACGCTGGTGAACAACCGGGCCGCGCCCGCGACCGTAGTCCTAGAGCTGACCTCCGACAGGATCGACTTCACGCACGAAGAGCGTCCCGTCTTCACGCTGCAACCGGGCCGCAACGACCTGACCGTGCCAGTCGAGGCGGCTGCGCCTGGCCGCACCTCGGTCCGAGTGACCGTGACGACGCCAGACCCCGCCGGCGCCATAACCATCACTACCGGGACCTTCAGCGTGCGATTTGCCGACGCGGAGGGTCTCGGCCTTCTGATCCTCGTTTGGGCTGCAGCCGCGCTGGCAGCGTGGTGGCTGCAGACGCTGCGCCGACGTTCTCGCGATGCCGACAGCACCAGTGGTACGGTCGCTGCACCCGGCTCCGGCCGCGGCAACGCCGCGAATTGAAGCGAGGCGGGCACCACCCGTTCGACCGGCGACCATACGAGGACATGACATGACCGTGGGCATTGTCACCGACAGCTCCTGCGATCTGAGCGACGAGCACCTCGAAGGGCTCGACGTGGAGATCGTCCCCCTGTTCATCCGTTTCGGAACCGACGAGTTCGTCGACCGCGAGCAGATCAGCGTCGAGGAGTTCTACCGGCGCATGGCGACGGTCGACGAGCTGCCCCAGACCGCGGCCCCGCCGCCCGGGCGCTTCGAGCAGGCCTTCCGCCGTTTCCTGTACGCAGGTTGCGAGGCCGTGGTGTGCATCAACCTGTCATCGGCCATGTCGGCGACCATGCAGTCTGCGGTGCAGGCCGCCGACGCGGTCCGCACCGAACATGACGATGCCGACATCAGGGTTCTGGACAGCAAATCGGTGACCGCCGGCCTCGGCACACTGGTGCTGCAGGCAGCCCGGATGGCGTCCGCCGGAGACGACGCCGAAACCATCGAGTCCTTCGTGGCCGATGCCTCCGAACGCACCCACCTGTTCGGCACGCTCGACACGCTGGAGAACCTCCGCAAGGGCGGTCGCATCGGCGGCGCGCAGGCCATGCTCGGCTCGATGCTGTCGATCAAACCCATAGTCGACATCT
>JAKZWH010000140.1:0-4055 GCA_047515615.1 Acidimicrobiales bacterium
GGCGGGGCGCCGCTGGGCCCGCTTCGACTCCCGCTTCCTGCAGATCGGCCTGCATCCCGGCGGAGGCCACACGTGGCGCCTGCAACACGCGACCGACCGCACCACCACCATGGCGATGGTGATCTTCGGAGAGGTGCTGTCCGCTGAGGACGCCCACCGCGCCGGGCTGGCCTGGCAGGTCGTCGACGACGACGGCCTGCTCGACCGGGCCCACGAGCTGGCCGCCAGGGCCGCGGCCCAGCCGAAGGATCTGATGGCGCGGACCAAGGCGACGATCCTGTCGCTGGACGAGGTGACCGACTCCGTTGGGGCCATCGACCGCGAGCTGCACCCCCAGCTGTGGTCGATGGGGCAGCGCCCCTTCAAGGACCTCGTGCGCAGGCTCCAGTCGCAGATCAGCTCCCAGAGGCCGAGCGGATAGGCATCTAACGGCACCAGCGCGCGGAACCCATGTAGTCTCGGTGGCCTCGCTGGGAGGCCCGGCCCCCGGCGGAACCGGAGTCTGGCTGAGGGGAGGTCATGGAGAAGCTCTTGGTGGCCAACCGGGGCGAGATCGCGATCCGAGCGTTCCGGGCCGCCACACAGCTGGGCATCCGCACGGTCGCCATCCTCCCCATCGAAGAGGAGCGCAGCGGCGCGCTCCATCGGATCAAGGCCGACGAGGCCTACCTGATCGGCGAGCCGGGCCGGCCCGTGAGGGCCTATCTCGACCACCAAGCCATCGTGGCCAAAGCGGTCGAGGTGGGGGCGGACGCGGTCTATCCGGGCTACGGGTTCCTGTCCGAGAGCCCCGACCTCGCCGAGGCCTGCAACTCCGCGGGGGTGACGTTCGTCGGGCCGACCGCGGCGGTGCTGAGGCTGACCGGCAACAAGATGCGAGCCCGGCACGCGGCCGAGAAGGCCGGCCTGCCGGTGCTGTGCCAGTCTCCGGCGATCAACGGTCCCGGCGAGGCCGCGGCCCACGCTGACCAGATCGGGTTCCCGCTCTTCGTGAAGGCCTCCTCCGGCGGGGGCGGCCGGGGAATGCGCAGGGTAGAGCGTCCCGCCGACCTGGCCGAGGCCGTCGAGGCGGCCCAGCGCGAGGCTGGCAGCGCCTTCGGAGACTCCACAGTCTTCCTGGAAGAGGCCATGACCGGCGTCCGCCACATCGAGGCCCAGATCCTGGCCGACGCCGCCGGCAACGTCGTCCATCTCTACGAGCGGGACTGCTCGGTTCAGCGGCGCTTCCAGAAGGTGGTCGAGATGGCGCCGGCGCGGGACCTCGACGCCGGAGTGCGCGCCGGCCTACTGGCCGACGCGGTCCGCTTCGCCTCCTCCATCGGCTACGCCAACGCGGGCACGGTCGAGTTCCTTGTGGACGGCGCCGGCCGCTACGTGTTCATCGAGATGAACCCCAGGATCCAGGTGGAGCACACCGTGACCGAGGAGGTCACCGACGTGGACCTGGTGGAGCCGCAGTTGCTGATCGCCTCCGGCGCCACCCTGCCCGACCTGGGGCTGGCCCAGGACAGCATCAGCCTGCGGGGCTTCGCCATGCAGTGCCGGGTCACCGCCGAGGATCCCTCCAACGACTTCCGTCCCGACACCGGCAGGATCGTGGCCTACCGCCCGGCCAGCGGCGCCGGGGTGCGCCTCGACGGCTGCGTCTACCAGGGGGTGGAGATCACCCCCCACTTCGACTCGATGATCGAGAAGATCACCTGCCGAGGCAAGGACTTCGAGACAGTGGTGCGCCGCATGCAGCGCACCCTCGCCGAGTACCGGGTGCGGGGGGTGTCGACCAACCAGCCCTACCTGCAGGCCATTCTCGGCGACGAGCAGTTCCGGTCCGGCCCGGTCACCACCAGCTTCATCGACGACCGCCCCGCGCTGACGGCCGCGTCGGTGGGGGCCAACCGGGCCACCCGGCTGCTGCGGTACCTGGCCGACGTGACCGTCCACCTCCCCCACGGTCCCGCCCCCACCAGGGTCAGCCCGGCTTCCAAGCTGCCGGCCCGCGCCGGCCAGCCCCCGGCCGGATCGCGCCAGCGCCTGCTGGAGGTCGGCCCCGAGAAGTTCGCGGCCGAGCTTCGTGCGGCCGGGCCGGTGCGGGTGACCGACACGACCCTGCGCGACGCCCACCAGTCGATCCTCGCCACCCGGCTGCGCACCATCGACCTGGTGGCCGGGGCCCGCGAGACGGCCCACACCATGGGGCAGCTGCTGAGCATGGAGTGCTGGGGCGGAGCCACCTTCGACGTGGCCCTGCGGTTCCTGCACGAGGACCCCTGGGAGCGCCTGGCCCGGATCCGCGAGGCTGCCCCGAACATCTGCACCCAGATGCTGCTGCGGGGCCGCAACACCGTCGGCTACTCCCCCTACCCGGACTCGGTGGCCGGCCACTTCGTGGCCGAGGCCGCAGCCACCGGCATGGACATCTTCCGCGTCTTCGACGCCTTCAACTCCATCGAGCAGATGCGCCCCGCCATCAGCGCGGTAATCGACGCCGGGGCGGTGGCCGAGGGCACCATCTGCTACTCGGGCAACCTGTCGAGCCCGGCCGAGGACCTGTACACCCTCGACTACTACTTGAAGGTTGCCGAGCAGCTGGTCGAGGCGGGGGGTGCACATCCTGTGCATCAAGGACATGGCGGGCCTGCTGAGGGCGGGCTCGGCCGCAACCCTGGTGACGGCCCTGCGCGAGCGCTTCGAACAGCCGGTGCATCTGCACACCCACGACACCGGGGGCGGGCAGCTCGCCACCTACATGGCCGCCATCGGGGCCGGCGTGGACGCGGTCGACGCGGCCGCGCCACCCCTGTCGGGCATGACCTCCCAGCCGTCGATCGCCGCGGTCGTGGCCATGACAGACGACACCGCGCGCCAGACGGGTCTCAGCCTCGACGCGATCGGCGACCTGGAGCCCTACTGGGAGGCGGTGCGACGGGTCTACGCCCCCTTCGAGGCCGGCTTGCAGTCGCCGACGGGCACCGTCTACCGCCACGAGATCCCCGGAGGCCAGCTCTCCAACCTGCGGGCCCAGGCCCGGGCGCTGGGCCTCGGGCACCGCTTCGAGGAGGTGGAGAGGCTCTACGCCGCCTGCAACGAGCTGCTCGGCCGCCCCATCAAGGTCACGCCGTCGTCGAAGGTGGTGGGCGACCTGGCCCTGCACATGGTGGCCTCCGGCGTCACCCCCGAGCAGCTACTGGAGGACCCGGCCGGCGTCGACCTTCCCGACAGCGTGATCGGGTTCCTCCACGGAGAGCTGGGCACGCCGCCGGGCGGGTTCCCCGAGCCGTTCCGCACCCGAGCCACCGAGGGCCGATCGTGGTCTCCGACCCACAAAGACCTCACCGAAGCCGACGAGGAGGGCCTGGCCACCAACCGGCGGACCACCCTCAACCGCCTGCTGTTCCCCACCCCGTCGGCGTCGCAGGCCGAGAAGTTGCACCGCTACGGCGACCTCTCGGTGCTGCCATCGCTGCTGTTCTGGTACGGCCTCGACCCCCACGAAGAAGACACCGCGGTGGTGCTGGGCCGGGGCGTGCGGCTCCTGCTGGGGCTCCGCTCGATCAGCGAACCCAACGACGAGGGCATCCGCATCGTCGGCTTCAGGGTGAACGGCCAGCCCCGCGACATCGACACCCTGGACCGCGCGGTGGCCTCGGACCGGCCCGAGCACGCCCGGGCCGACCCGACCAAGCCGGGCCACGTGGCGGCGCCGTTCCGGGGCGCGGTCAACGTGTCGGTGGCGGTCGGTGACCGGGTGGAGGCGGGCGACACGGTCGCGGTGATCGAGGCCATGAAGATGGAGTCGTCGATCTCGGCGCCGGTCACCGGCACGGTGGAGTCGATCGCGGCCGCTCCCAGCGGGCTGCTCGAACCCGGCGACCTGATTCTGGAGATCCGCCCCGCGGGCCGCTCAGCCAGCCCCGAGACCGAGCGCTAGAGCCGGAAGCACCCCATTTCAACGCGGAGGACTCTCATCTGTCCGCGCCTGCACTAGGCGCCCCGGGGCCCGCTCCGAGACTGGGCGCTGGGCTCGGCCACCGGCAGGGGCGCGATCCATTCGGCAA
>JAKZWH010000141.1:0-4904 GCA_047515615.1 Acidimicrobiales bacterium
CCGGCGTCGGGGTCGTTGAAGAAGAAGATGTCGCCGTCGGCCAGCCCTACGGTCGGGTCGTCGACGTAGTGCTTGAGCACGTACTTGACCGGGCCGTAGTGCAGCAGGGCGTGCAGGATCACTCCGGTGGACATGCCGGCCAGATCTCCCTTGGAGGTGAAGATGCCCACACCGAGGTCGCCGGCCTGCAGCATCTCGGCCATGCTCAGGTACTTGCACACGTCGCGGCCGTCGTCGATTATCGAGTCGAGCTTGTGCAGGAAGATCTCGAGGTCGACCGGGTCGAGGCTGTCGGCACCGGCCAGCTCCAGTTCGGTGGGGGGTTCCAGCACCTCGCGGTGCAGCACTTCGGGGTCGAGCCCGGGCCCGGGCTTCATGAGGGGGCGACCGAAGCGGGCGATGCGCTCGTCGAGGCCCATGGCGGCCACATCCAGGAGCCGGGGAACCGAAGTCGGGGCGACAGTCACGGGCCGGCCTTCGTCGCCTTGAGCCAGCCGGTGCGCTGCTCGTCGAGGGCGTAAGTCCAGCCCGGAGGCACCGCCACCACGGTGTCGACGTCCTCCATCAGGGCCGGACCCTCGGCCGAGAACCCGTCTGGAAGGCGGGCACGGTCATGCACCGGCGTGCGCAACGAACCCGCGCCGGGCCAGCACACCTCGCGTGCGCTGTCGCCAACCCGAGCTCCATTGCCAGCGGCCGCGGCCACGGGCCGAGGCCGAGCCTCCAACTGGTAGCCCGACGCACCGGCCACCAGCCGGAACAGCTGCACCAGGATCCCGCCGTAGGGGTGGATCGACCCGGCCCCGTAGGCCGCCGCGAACACCTCGTTGAAGGCGTCGCACACCGCCACGGTGTCCTCGGCGCTTTCCAGGAACAGCCCGGGCGACTCGAGCCGCACGGTGTGGTGCTGCCCTCCGTAGTTCATGTCCAACTCCAGTCGCAGCGCCACCGAGTCCATGGCAAAGCCCTCCTCGGCCATGTCCCGCTCGGCCAGAGCGACCAGCGCCCGCACCACCTCGTTGAAGTCCGCGGCGGCGTCGGTGTAGGCGTCACCGTCGAAGAGTTGCACCATGCGGGTCCGCTCGTAGGTCTGCATCACCGGCATGGTGGCCACCCCGTAGGCGTTGAACTCGCTGCCGTGGGGGAAGGTGGCCACCGTGCCCACATCGGCGTAGCCGGCCACCGCGGCGGCGTGCACCGGGCCGGCCCCGCCGAACGCGAACATGGTGAAGTCGCGGGGGTCGTGGCCCTCCAGAGCGGTCTGGCGGTAGATCTCCTGGCCCATGACGCCGTCGATCAGGCGCCGCACCCGCACCGCGGCCTCGGTCACATCGATGCCCAGCGGCTCGGCGATGCGCCGCGTGAGGGCCCGCTCGGCCCGGCGCCGGCTCAAGGGCATGGCCCCGCCCAGGAACCGGTCGGGATCGATGAAGCCCAGAACCACGTCGGCGTCGGTGACCGTGGGCTCGGTGCCGCCCTGGGAGTAGCAGGCAGGCCCGGGCATCGAGCCGGCGCTGCGGGGCCCCACCCGCAACTCCCCGGTGTCGGTCAGGTGTGCGATCGAGCCGCCGCCCGCGCCGATGGAGTAGTTGGCGATCACCGGCAGGTGCACCCGCCAGCGGTCGATCACCGGGTCGAACTCGTAGTTGCGGTCCTGCCCGTCGATGACCAGGCCCACATCGAAGCTGGTGCCGCCCATGTCGGCGGTCACAACCCGGTCGAGCCCGTAGTCGCGGGCCATGACGGCGGCGCCCGCGAGACCGGCAACCGGGCCGCTGCCCAGCAGGTGCAGGGCTGTGGTGCGGCTCGGCGACGCCACCCCGCCGATGTTGCGGGCCACCAGCAGCGGCTTGCGACATCCCAAGGCCCGCAGCCGGTCGCCGAGGTCGATCACGTGCTCCTCGGTGTCGGGGGCCAGGAAAGCGCTGAGGATGGTGGTGATGCTGCGCCGGTATTCGTCGAGGCGGGGAGCCACCTCCGACGACAGCAGCACCGGGCAGCGGCCCAGCACCGAGTCCGGGTACTCCCGGCGCACGATCTCAGCCACCCGCTGCTCGTGGATCGGGTTCATGAACGACCAGTTCAAGCAGACCGCGACGGCCCGCACGCCCTGGCGCACCAGGTGATCGACCGCGGCCAGCACGTCGTCGGTCCGCAGCGGCATCAGCACCTCGCCGAAGCAGTCGATGCGCTCGCGCACCCCCACCCGCAGCGTGCGGGGCACCAGGTCGTCGGGCCGCTGGGCTCGAGTCCGGTCGATCTGCACCTCCAGGGGCATGCCGTCGGCCCACGAGCGGGAGCGGGCCACATGGATGGTGTCCTCCTGGCCGGCGGTGGTGATGAGACCCACCTTGGGCCCGGTCCGCTCGATCAGGGCGTTGGTGCCCACCGTGGTGGAGTACTTGACCGCGTCGGCTGCGGCGAAGGCGTCGGCCGGCTCGCATCCGAGCCGCCGAGCCGCCTCGCCTATGGCCACGATCATCCCGTCGGAGAGGTCGGCGTGGGTTGTGAGGGACTTGCCGGTGGCCTGACGTCCGCCCAGCACCACGAAGGCGTCGGTGAACGTCCCCCCGATGTCCACGTCGAGCAGGTTGGGCCCGGCGTCGTCGCGCACGCCCGGTCCGGCCACCTCAGCAGATGGCATCGAGGTCGAGCCCTTTCAGTTGGTGGTATGCGGCGAGCGCTTCGGGGGGTCCGGCCGGATCAGCAGATGGCATCGAGGTCGATCTCTATGTCGTGGGTGATGGGATGGCCGGGCGGCAGGTACTCGACGTCGAACATCACCGCGCAGCCCGGGCAGTAGAACTCCACGATCCGGCACCAGTCCGGATGGGGGCTGAACCCGAACGCGGTGGGCGGGTCGAAAGGCACGTGGATCTCGCGCGGGTCGCGGTCGTAGACCAGGCATCTCTCCTTGTAGTTGCGCTCGGCCGGGCCGAGGTCGTGCCCGCACCGGTTGCACACCCAGCGTCGGGAGGCTGTGTCGAGGTCGAGCGCCTCGGTGATGCGCCGCCGCCCAGCGCCGGAGTTCGTGGTCACGCAGCGATCCTCCCCCGCCACCTCTAGTGGCCGGATTGTATACCGCCGCCCCTACGGGGTCCCGGGAAACCCGCTCCTGCCTGCCTGGCCCACACCAACAGGGACTAGCGACGGGGGCTCGCAGCCGGAGCAGGGATGGCCTGACGTAGCGTCAGCGCGCCCGAGGGCACGCCGCCGAGCGTGGCTCATGCGGCGTGCCCAGGGGGAGGGAAGGTGGGGCTTTCTCGTCAACTGCTAGATGACCGACTGTTGGATCTCATTTCGGCGAGTCCGCTCGCTGTCGGCATTTAGCGGTCTCGACCGGAACTAACCGGTGCGAATTCGTCGAGGATGTCGCAGATCTCGTCGAGCTGGCCGGTCCTGTGTAAGCCCGCCGGGGACCACTGGCCGGGTCCGTTGGCGTTGACGGCCCGCACCTGCACCCCATAGAGGACGTCGGATTCGAGACCGGAGATCACAGTGGAGGTTGTCGCGCTGTGGTGGGGCCAGGCCTGCCATTCGCCGCCGATCTGCCACACTCCATCGGTGACTGTCTGCGGGCGGTAGCGCAGCTCGTAGTGATCGATCGGGGCGCCGCCCACGAAGTCGGGGGCCTCCCAGATCGCCTCGAGACCCGTGTCCCGGGCGCTGTTACCCCGATCGGGGCACTGCAGCCACGGCGTCGCCGGCCGGCCTGGGGGCGCAGCCGCGGGACCGCCGTCGTCGTCGGCGATGGTCACGGTGAGCTCCGAGGGTGAGCCGATCACGCACCCGTTGCGCTCGCAGCCGGTGATGCGCACCACCGCGGTGCTGTCAGGGTTGCCGACATCATTGTCGAGGATCTGCACGGCGCTGTCCCACACGTCGACTCGGTACAAGCTCAGCACGATCCTCGAGACCTGCCCCGATGTAGGCACGATCGGCGAGTTGTGCTGCCAAGAGAACGTCAGCTCCACATCGGCTCCGTACTGGGCGCGCCCGCCGTCGGCAGCCGCGAACAGCAGCCGGTAGAGCACTCGCTGATCCTCAAGGAACGTCGAGCCGTCGGTCACCGTCTCGCCCACCGTCAGCGTCGAATTGTCAGGGATCACGGTGCCGTCAGGGACAGGCACCAGCGTCACCACCGTCCGGCCCTCGGCGTCCCACTCGGTTACCTCCACCGACGGGGCGGCGACGCCGTTGGCCTCGTAGTCGCCGCCGGCGACGGGGTGGGCGATGGCCGCTGAGCCGTTGGCCCGATTGCTGTCGGCCGCGGCGGTCACGGTCACCGTCTGGGGGGTGTCCCAGTCCTGCCGCGTGAAGGTCAGGGGACCAGACACCGTGATGTCGGCGTTCTTGGCGCCCTGCACCTCGGGCGTGACCGTCACGTCGTCGGTCGGCTCTTGGGTGAGCACCACCGTGTAGGCAGTGGTGTCGCCCTCATCGACGGTCAGCTCGGCCTGGCTGACAACAACGCTCCGGTTGTCGTCGTCGACGATGGTGACCGCGGCCTCGCAATAGCGGTTCGAGGAGCATGTCTGCACCTCGGGCTCCGCAGGGGCGAACTCGACCGTAAGCGGCAGCCCGGGCGTCATCTCCTGCAACAGCCGCAGCGTCTCGTCGCCCTCGGCTTCAGTGTCGTCGACGATCGTCAACGGCACTCGGACCTCTGCCCAGAAGGCGTCTCCGTCGGCGATCCACGCGGCGGGCGGCGATCCCGGGAACGAAAGCATGCTGGACAGGGCCCCATAGTCGTCCGGTGAAACCGCGGTGCCGGCTTGGGTCGTCACCGCGATTTGGAACGTGCCTGTGGGCGCGGGAACACCCGGTTCAGTCCGTGCCAGCAGCACTATCTCCCCCGTGGCTGCGCCGCCACCCTCGGCGAGCATGTACGACTCGGCATTGAA
>JAKZWH010000142.1:0-7139 GCA_047515615.1 Acidimicrobiales bacterium
CATCGGCGCGACCGTAGCCGCGCCGACTCAGCTCACAGGGTCCAGGTGGACAGGACCAGAGCCTTGTCGCGCCAGGCCTGGATGGTGGCGTCGAGAACGTCGAGCGGGTTGAAGGGGATCACGCCCTCCATCACATCGTCCTCCCGCATGCCGTAGAGCGCGCCCATGGCGAACCGGCAGCAGTAGATGGTGGCGCCCTCGTTGATGAGGGTCTGGAGCTGGCGGTTGTACCCGAGGTTGCCGGGGAAGCCTTCCTGGCCCACCGCCGGATAGCCGCGGGCAGCGTTGGCCATGAGCACGGCCGGGCCGTACAGCACGAACGTCAGCTTGAAGCCCTTGCGCTGTATGCGGGTGGCGGTGAGCATGTTCACCAGGCCGACCGAGCCCTCGAACGGCACCGTGTGCATGAACACGTACGCCTGGTCGCCCTCCTCGGCCTTGTAGTCGGGGAAGATCTTCTCCTCGATGTTGTGCATGACGTCGCCCTCTTTGGGCGGCGGGATGGTAACTGTCTTGGGCATTGTTGCCTCCTTGTTGTTGTCGTTGTTGTCGAGGTCGGTTGTTGTCGGTCCCGGCTCAGACCGCCGGTCCCTGGGGCCGGCCGGACCGTACGGGCCAGTCCCTTCGGTGCGACCCCGGCATTGCGGCGATGACGCGCCGCCGGACGCTCCAGGGCAGCAGGCGGTAGACCGGTGTGAATACGTGCATCCAGAAGCGTTCCCGCAGCCCGCGGGCCCCTTCCGGCGTCCGGGCGCCGTAGCGGGCGCCGACGCGCCTCTGAGCGTCGATGGCTAGGTAGTGCTCCGAGTTGGAGCGGAGCCAGCGTGCGAGTCCCACTACGGAGCGCTCAACCCCTACAACCCGGCCAGCAGGTTCTGCGCGGCCACCGAGATCGGCTCGTTGAGGGCGCCAATGGCGGGAGAGTACACGTTCTCCATCGTGGCCAGCTCCTCGACGGTGAGGCCCACCCGGACCGCCATGGCCAGGAAGTCGGCCCTCTCCTTGATGCCCTCGCCGCCCACCATCTGAGCCCCGATGAGCCGCAGCGAGTCGGGGTCCGCCAGCAGCTTCACGGTGATGGACTTGACGCCCGGGTAGTAGCGGGCCCGGGTGATGCCCTGGGCCTTGCCCACCACGTGCTGTATTCCCAGCGCGGTGGCCAGCGTCTCGCCGAAGGACACGCCGCCGATCATCCACTCGCCGGCCAGCAGGCCCCAGGGAACGAAGACCGCTCGGTAGTGGCGGGTCCCGCCCGCGGCGTTGGTGCCTGCAGTCTTGCCCTGCGAGTAGGCGTGGGAGCCGGTCAGCCCCTGGATCGGGATGTTGGTGACGCCGTGGGGGATCTCGGTGCAGTCGCCCGCCGCGTAGATGTTGGGATCGGAGGTCTGCATCCTGGAGTCGACGATCAGCCCTCCCGTCGACCCCAGCTCGAGGCCGGCTGCCGCCGCGAGCGGATTGTTGGGCACCTTGTGGGTGCCGATGATGACCACGTCGGCCTCGATGTCGCCCCGCTCCGTCTCGGCGCCGGTCACGGTCCCGTCGCCCTTGAACGCCGTGACCCGGTTACCCCACTGCATGTCGACGCCGAGGTCCTCCCAGCTCTGGCGGATCGGCTCGACGATGTCGGGGTCGAGGACGTCGGCCATCGGCCACGGCGCCCGATCGACGACGGTGCATTTGATGCCGCGGTGGACCAGGGCGCCCACCATCTCCATGGGCACGAGACCGGCCTCGACGATCAGTGCGGACTTGCAGGAGTCGAGCCGCTTGTCCCACTCCATCGCCTGGCGGATGTACTTGACCTCGTAGATGCCGTCGAGGTCGTCGCCTGGAACGCCGACCTTGGCGTAGTTCCATCCGGCCGCGATCACCAGCCGGTCGTAGGACGCCTCACCCTCGCCCGCGGCGCTTACGGTGCGCGACTTGCGGTCGATGGCCTCGACGGTGGTCTCGTAGCGGACGTCGATGCCGCTCTTGACGTACTGCTCCTTGGTGGCCAGGAAGAGCCGCTCGAACGACTCGATCTCGCGTCCGTGGACGTAGGGGATGCCGCAGGGGCTGTAGGCCACATCGGTGTCGGCGGTGTAAACCACCACCTCCGCGCCGGGGTCGACACCCTTGGCCGCGCCCGCGGCGCCAATACCTGCCGCGCCCCCGCCGATCACCGCGATCCGCATTGTGGCCCTCCCGTCACCGGACTCCCTCCTGCCGTACGACTCGATCGGTCGACGTGTCGGATGAGATAACTTCGTATCGGAACCTAAACCCGGTCCGCGCGGGTGTCAAGCCTGCCAGCGAACAGCAACGCACAGTCAGACTGCCCTCACCGACAGCTCCGGGGTGTGGCGAATGGTGTTGCTCACGTAGCACACCCGGGCGGCCGCCTCCAGCAACCTGTCCTTGACCGCGTCCTCGCAGCCCGCGTCGACCCGTATCTCCAGCGCAGAGAACCGGGGGCCGTCGTAGGTGCCGGTTACCTCCACCCCCAGATGGGACAACTCGATTCCGCGCTTGCGGGCCGCGTGGGCCACGGCCAGGGTGAAGCACGACGACAGCGCGGCCAGCAGAAGCTCGGTGGGCTGCGGACCCTCGTTGGTGCCGCCCACGCTGAAAGGCTCGTCCACCGCGATGGTGAAGTCGCCCGCAGAGACGTCGCAGCGGTATGCGCCCAGCCACCGGGCCGAGACTGTGCGGGTAAGAGAACTCACGAAGGGGTCGTCCTTCAGGCGGTGGCGAAGCCGTCAACTATACGACACCCGCAGATCGCAAGCGAAAGACCGCCGTCTATGATGCACGCCCGGAGGTGGAGGCATGACTCGCGAGGTCGCGACCGAGAGCGGAAACGGCGGCGCGGTGGGGCGTCAGAACCAGGCGCCCGGCGAGAGCCTGAAAGCGGTCGTGAACTCGATCGGGCCCAAGGTCCGCCATCTCCGCAAGCAGTGGAACCTGTCGCTGCAGCAGCTCGCCGATCGCTCCAACGTGTCGACCGCAGCCATCCACAAAGTCGAGCAGGGCACGATGGTGCCGACCATCACGACGCTGCTGAAGCTGGCCGCGGCCCTCGAGCAGCCGGTTTCGTACTTCGTGGAGGAGGACCAGGAGCCGCCGTTCTACGTCGTCTTCACTCCCGCGACCGAGCGCCGGTCGATCTACACGCCCCATCAGGGCCTCACCCTGGGCGGCATCTCAGGACCCTACGGGCAGTATTTCGTGGCCACCGCCATCGCCGAGGTGGAATCGGGAGCCGACAGCGGCGAGCCCCCTCTGCGCCACGCCGGAGAGGAACTGATCCACGTGCTGTCGGGGCGGCTCGACGTCGATGTCGCCGATCAGACGTTCCAGCTGCGCCGGGGCGATTCGATCCACTTCCGAACCGACCAGGAGCACCGCTGGCGCAACCCCTACCGGCACACTGCGCGCGCGGTGTGGACTGCCCTGAGGCCCTCCTGAGCGGCCCGGCCTGAGCGCCGGGACGACCCACCGCCTGCAGTGGATTCTCAGCCCCCAGACAGCCGCTGATCGAGGTCGAGCAGGGCCTGCACGAAGCACTCGACGGGGGCCCGGGCCACTCCGGCGCCAACCTGGCCGGAGCCGTCGGAGACGTGGAGGATTCCGGTGTTGACCGCGGGGGTGACATAGGTCTCGACTACCCGTCGGACATCGATGCCCAGCGGCGTGCCCGCGTTGTCGAGGATGGGCAGGCGCAGCCGCGTGCTGGTGCCCGCGCATATGCGCCCCATGTTGGCAGTGACGGCCATGGCGTCGGCCATCCGGCCCCCAAGGAAGCCGGCCACCGCCGGCGAGTTGGCCGCGGCCGCACCCCCGAGACCCACCAGTTCGAGCACGGCGCTGTCGCCTATGTCGGGGGCGCTGGTGTCCGGTCCCTGACCCGGGTAGTAGAGGGCGTCCTGCACCGGGGGCGCCGGAGCGACGAACCAGCGCTCGGGCCGACCGGGCAGACGGATGCCGTAGGTGGTGCCGTTGCGGGCCATCGATGTGACGATGCTCGAGTCGGGCACCTGGGCGGCCCACTCGACCAGGGCGCGGGCGCCGGCCATTGCGATGTTGAGGAACATCAGGTGGTTGGTGCTCAGGAAGTCGGCCACCTCGCCGATCCTGGCGCTGTCCGAGCGGACCAGGTGCGGGAGCAGGTCGCGCAGCAGCAGGTTGGTGGTGGCCTGGACCCGCATGTGGACGTCGTCGCCCATGGCAATGCCCTGGGCGGCCAGGGAGAACACGTCTATGGGTCCGGCCCGGTCCAGCGCCTGGGCCAGTGCCGGGCCAAGCACGTCGCGGAGGAACCCGAGGCGCTCGATGGCTGCGTCGGAGTCAACCCCGAACCAGGCGACCGCTCCCGAGCCCTGGTTCAGGCTGGAGTAGGCGGTGGTGCCGCCAGCATCGACGGACACCACGTAGACCGGCGCGGTGGGACCGATCGCAGTGGCCATGGGCACCACTGCGCAATGCTCGTTGGCGGCCTCCAGCTGGATCTCACCGGCCTGCACCATGCGGTCGGCGGCGTCGCGGTGCGGGGCCCAGCCCTCGGACAGGACTGCGGATCGGACCGAGCGGCGCAGCGGATCGCACATGTCGGCCCATTCGATGCTCGGCCCGCAGTGCAGGATCATGCCGTCATCGAAGCCGTCGATCACCGCTCCGGCAGTCTCGACGCCCAGCAGCACCGGCACGCCGCGGTCGAGTCGGCTTATCACCTCGGCGTTGGCCGCGTCGACCCGGTCCGAGGCGGGGCCCAGCAGTCTGGCCAGCGCGGCCACCGCCTCGGGGTCACCGCCCGCGGGGATGCGCCAGTCGACGCCGATCGCGGGCGCGCCCTGGTCCCGTACGGCCGTCTCGAACCGGTTCAGCCCGATGTTGATGACTTCGACCCTGGTGGGCAACTCGATGACGCCCATGTGCCTGTCCTCGCCTGGTGCCTGTGCTCGCCCGGTGCCTGTCCTCGCCCGGTGCCTGTGCTCGCCCGGTGCCTGTGCTCGCCCGGTGCAGCCCAGGTGCCTACGACATCGCGACGAGCAGAGCGCTCGGCGCGTCGCGGGCCGCGGGCAGGCGCAAGCAGGCGTCGTCGGGGATCTCGCTCTCGACCAGGTTCTGGGCTTCGGAGAGCAGGAAGGTCATGGGCTGGTGAGGCAGTCCGTAGTACGGCACGCGCGGGCCGTCGTGCTCCCAGCCGAGCCGCTCGAAGAAGTTGACATTCGGGAGTTGCACGAAGGCGTCCATGACATCTCCCCCGGCCGCTGCGGCCGTGGAGACTGCGAATCGCACCAGCCGCATACCCACGATGCCGGCCCGATTACCGGGCAACACTGCCAGCCGGTCCCCCTTCCAGCGGCCCGCGGCGTCGGTGCGGTACAGCCTCACCGTGCCGACCGCCGCCGAGCCCCGTCCGGCAAGGACGTGGACGGTGCCGGGGTCGCGGTCCCAGTCGTCGACGTCGGTGAAGGGGATGACCCGCTGCTCCTCCACGAACACGCGGTGGCGGATGCGCAGGTGCCAGCTCTGCTCCCGGGGGGTCACCGCTCGCCAGCACACGATCCGCTGCGATGGACTCACCGGCGCGCCGCCTGCGGGGGGTGCCCGCATGTTCCGGCAGCCCCCGCCACGGACTCAGCCTGCCGCTCGCACCGGTATGAGGTTCCGGTCTCGGGGAGACTGCAACTCCCTCTCCATCGCCCCCACCGGCGAGCAGGCCTGGCAGCGGGCGCAGCCGGCCGCGACCTTGTCCGCGGTCAGCCCCCGCTCCACCAGGTACGGCGCGACCTTTCGGGCGACCTGCTCGACGTAGTCGGAGGCGGGGGGCATCCAGTCGCCCATCAGCGAGCCCGGCACAGGCCGCAGCGGCACGATGAACGGGTACACGCCGATGTCGGCGGCCCGCCGGCAGCCGTCGACGGTCAGGTCCGGATCCTCGCCCATGCCCAGGATCACATAGGTGGAGACCTGGCCCTCGCCGAAGCGCTCCACTGCGTACTCCCAGGTCTCGAAGTACCGCTCGATGCCGGTGCGGTACTTCGGGGGCGCGACCCACCGCAGCACCTCCGGATCGAAGGACTCCACGTGGATCCCGACGGAGTCGATGCCCCGGTCGGCGACCTGGTCGATCACGCTCAGGTCGTCGGGCGGCTCGAACTGAACCTCCACCGGCAAGCCCGAGGACGCCTTCATGGCCTCCCCGCACTTGGCCACGTACAGAGCGCCCTTGTCGCGGCCGTAGGTGGAGCCGGTGGTCAAGGTGATGTCCACCGCGCCGTCGAGCTCCTTGGCCGCCACCGCCACCTCGGCCAGCTGAGCCGGCCGCTTGACCAGCACTGTGTTGCCCGAGGCCAGCGACACCCCGATCCCGCAGAAGCGGCACTGGTCCTCGTTGCCCCAGTAGGCGCAAGTCTGCAGCACGGTGCTGGCCAGCGAATCCAGGTGCATGAGGGCCAGCTGCCAGTACGGGGTCCCGTCGGCAGTGGTGAGCCCATAGAAGCGGGGCCGGTCGGCGGGCGCCGCGCCGGCCAGGCGGACCCCGTCGGCGTAAATCCCGAATCCGACGTCCTCGGGCTCGAGCGAGTACGGGGAGTCGGCCACGAACGAGGCGTCCACGGGCACGGTCACCGCAGTGCCCTCGATCCAGACCATCCCCGCGTCGGAGGGGCCGGCCCCGCCCGGGCGCCGCTCGAACGGGGCGTTGATCCTGAGGCCCCTGAACTGGAGGTCGATGATTAGCTCAGACAGCCCCACAGGCAATTCCTACCATGATGGCGGCCGAATCCGTGCGGTCGCCGAGCCGTGAGCGGAGGTCCGGGCCCGGAGGGACTCGGTTCCGCGTTGCTGCTACGGGATGTCGTTTCCCGTGGCGAGGATCAGCGCCGGGACCCAGAAGGTATAGATCGCGGTCGCGCCCAGAACCATGCCCAGGAGCTTCGCTTGGAGCTTGCCGTAGGTGGTGAGGGCCACCGACCCGAAGGCGACCAGCCAGACGATCAGGATCGACCTGAGCATCCACTCGCCGGGCAGGGCGTTCCACCAGAAGAGGGGAAGGATGGCGGTCGGGACGGCCAGGTTGCCCACCACGCGCAGGTCCCATCCCTCCATCTCGGCCTTGCCCAGCACCACGAAGAACAGCCCGTAGAACACGA
>JAKZWH010000143.1:0-6698 GCA_047515615.1 Acidimicrobiales bacterium
CGGTGATCGGCGACCGTGACACTCCCGACAACTGGATGGACGCCGGCGGCAAGGACGCCCGGGAGCGGGCCCACGAGCACGTCCAGCAAGTGCTGGCGGAGCATCACCCAAGCCATGTTCCCGCGGAGGCCGAAGCCCGCATACGGGCCGCCTTCCCGATCCGGTTGCCCTAGGCTGCGCCCGGAGGTCACCGCCGGAGTCAGCAAGGCTCGACAAGGGAGGCACTATGAGGGTCCGCGTCGACCGAGAGGCCTGCCAGGGCCACAACCGCTGCTACATGCTGGCGCCGGAGCTGTTCGATGTGGACGACGAGGGCACGGCGTTCGAGATCGGCGACGGCCAGGTGTCCCCCGAGCTAGAGGACAAGGCCCGGCTGGCCTTCGACAACTGCCCCGAGTACGCGGTGGAGATCATCGACGACTGAACTGCGGCCTGTCCGCTAGGCCTCGTTGTTTCCCGCTCTTGTTCGCTGCGCTCACGGGCCGCTCGGGCCCCGGCCTCGCTGGCGCCGTCTGAATCTTCGCGAACTGCGGCCTGTCCGCTCGGCCTCTGGGCCGCGCTGGCCTTTTCTAGTCCGGCCCGGTTAGTGTCGGCGTCCCTCGCGTCCGCAGCCCACCCACAGGGAGGAACAGTCAGCGTGTCGTCGCAATCCATCAGAAACGTCGTCCTCGTCGGCCACAACGGCAACGGCAAGACCACCCTGGCCGAGGCGATGCTGTACCGGGCCGGCGTGTTAGGCCGGATGGGCCGCGTCGACGACGGCACCGCCCACTGCGACCATGACCCCGAGGAGAAGGCCCGCCGTCAGAGCCTGAGCCTGGCCGTGGCGTCCTTCGACTGGCGCGACCACAGGATCAATCTCATCGACACGCCGGGCTACACGGATCTCGTCGGCGAGGCCGTCAACGGCATGCACGCGGCCGACCTGGCGGTCTTTGTGGTGGACGCGGTGTCCGGTGTGCAGGCCCAGGACCAGGTCCTGTGGCGCCACGCCGACCGGTTGGGCCTGCCCCGCATGGTGTTCGTCAACGCCCTCGACCGGGAGCGCTCCTCGTTCGAGCGGACCTTGGACGACTTGCAGTCGCACTTCGGCGGCCACGTGGAGGCGGTGGAGCTTCCGCTCGGCGAGGAGGCCTCGTTCCACGGCATCGCCGACCTCGTGGGCGACGGCGCCCTCGACTACAGCAGCGGCCAATCATCGGCTGCTCCCATCCCCGACGACGTGGTCAACGCCGCGTCCGACGGCCACATCCAGCTTGTGGAGGACGTTGTCGAGGTCGACGACGAGCTGCTGGAGCAGTACCTGGAGGGCGTCGAGCCCACCGTGGAGCAGCTGGAGCGGCTGATCCACGACGCGGTCGACCATCGCATCGTGTTCCCGGTGCTGTGCGGCTCGGCCGCCAAACCCATAGGCGTGGACCACCTGCTCGACTTCATCTGCCGGGTCGGCCCGGCGCCGGCCGAGGTGGGCCCGGCCGAAGCGGTCCGCAGCGGCGAGCCCGTCGAGGTGACCATCGACGCGGCCGGCTCGCCGGTGGCTCTGGTGTTCAAGACCCGGGTCGACGACTTTCTGGGGCAGATCTCGTTCATGAAGGTCCTGTCGGGCACGATCCGGGCCAACGACACCTTGGTGAACAGCCGCACCGGCGACAAGGACCGACTCCACAACCTGATGTCGTTCACCGGCGCCGAACACCATTCGGTGGACCACGCCGCCGCGGGCGACATCGTGGCCGCCACCAAGCTCGGCGACGTGCGCACCGGCGACACGCTGGCCGACGACACCGCCCTCAAGGTGCTTGTGACCCCGCCGCCGGCACCGGTGTACGGCGTGGCCATCCATGCCTCGGCGCCCGCACAGGAGGACAAGCTGGCCTCGGCGCTGCGCCGCTTCGCGGTCGAGGACCCGAGCCTCGTGATCCGTCAGGACGCCACCACCCGCCAGACGGTGCTCTCGGGCTGCGGCGAGGCTCACATCCGGGTGGTGCGGGCCCGTCTGAAGCGCATGGGGATCGATTTCGAGGTCGAGGGCATGAAGATCGCGTACCTGGAGACGCTGGCCCGGCCGGCCGACGTGGAAGCCAAGCACAAGAAGCAGAGCGGCGGGCACGGTCAGTTCGCGGTGGCGATGGTGCGATTCGAGCCGCTGCCGCGGGGCGCCGGCTACGAGTTCGACACCGAGGTGTCCGGCGGCGCGATCCCCCGGGGCCTGATCCCCGCGGTGGGCGTCGGGATCGCCGAGGCCATGGCCAACGGGGGCAGGCACGGCTTTCCGATGGTGGACCTGCGGGCGGTGTGCTACGACGGCAAGTACCACTCGGTTGACTCCTCGGAGATGAGCTTCAAGATCGCCGGGTCCCACGCTCTCAAGCAGGCGGTGGAGCAGGCGGGCAGCGCGGTGCTGGAGCCGGTCAGCGAGGTTCGCGTCGAGGTGCCCGACGCCTACCAGGGCGACGTGCTCGGTGACCTGAACTCGCGCCGGGGCCAAGTGTTCGGCACCGAGCCCGGCTCGGCTGCGGGCACCAGCGTGATCCGCGCCCATGTGCCCACCTCGGAGATCCGCAGCTACGTGATCGACCTGCGCTCGATGACCGGTGGCACCGGCACTTTCAGCGCCGAGCACCACGACTATCAGCCGCTGCCCCACGCCCTGCTGACCAAGGCCATGGCCGCCGACGACTGACACTTGCGGCAGCGGGCGGGTCTAGCGCGCTCGAAGGGACTCGAACCCCCAACCTTCTGATCCGTAATCAGATGCTCTATCCAAATTGAGCTACGAGCGCTGGGGGCGCGCCAGTGTACGCCGCCGCAGGGCCATGGGCTACGGGGATCGATGGCCGGCCACGATGGCCTTGCGCTCGGAAGGGCTGGGGGCGCGGCCCAAGAAGATCTCGAAGTAGGAAGCGGACGATTCGCCCCTGCCGTCCGTTGGCGTTTCGACGTCGTCGTACCATCCCATCTGCATGTAGTACAGGGCGTGGGCCCGGCGCTGCGTCATGATGAGTCCGTGGCCCTCGGGCTCGATCATCTCCACGAAGGCGGCCAAGCGCCGCTCGTCGGCCGCCTTCAGCCTCTTGAGCACAGCGGCGTCGCAGCGGCCCCAGTTCCTCACGGCCGCGTCGAGGCGCGGATCGAATTCCGACCCGCCGAGCCAGAGACGTGACAGGGCGATGTACCTGTCCACCAGTGTCCCCGGACCTGCGGCAGCCTCCAATATGGCCCTGGTGTTCGTTGCCTCCCAGGCGTCCAGCAGCCGCTCCAGCAGCGCGGCCCGACTCTTGAAGTGCCAGTAGAAGCTGCCCCTCGTTACGCCCATCCCTTGAGCGAGCGGCAGGATCTTGACCGCACCCACGCCACTCTCGACCAGCACCTTTAGGCCGGCCGCCACCCAGTCGTCAGCTGTGAGACGGCTGCGGTCAGGCATGCGCGAAGCGTATCTGACACGTTCCTGTTATACATGGAGCCTGTCAGGCAGGAGCGTCGCGAGACGGATATGGGTGTTCGGCACCGAAAAGGGTCCAGCGTCACAGCGGCCAAGGCATGGAGTGTTCACGGGGCGCGAGTGATGCCCCCCACACAAGGGAGATCGAGAGTCATTACATGATGCCGACCGCGGTGTTCGGCGCGCTGCCTCTCCGGCCAGTGGCTTCAGGCAGTTGAGCTTGTGCCTTCCGGTGACGTGTTTCAGCTGTTCGAGTCGACCCAGTTCGGCGTGTACTCCGTATCGCTCGACCAGACCATCGTGTCCTGGAACCCGGCCGCGCAGCGGACTCTGGGGTTCTCGCCGGAGCAGGTCCTCGGGCGCCGATGCTATGACGTGCTGGCCGGGCTGGCACCGGGCGGCATTGCCCCCGGGTGCCTTGGGGGCTGTCCGTCCATGCGCGCCCTGAGGGCGGGCGAGGTTCCCGGCGCGCTCGACGTGCGGATGCTGTGCGCGTCGGGCGAGCGCAAAGCGGTCTCGGTGACCCCCATGGTGGTTGCGGGCAGCGACAACGACGCCCCCGTACTCGTACATGTGCTCCATGACAGCGCCGAGCGCGAGTCCTCCCAGAGCGCGACTGACACGGTGCGCGAAGGGCTGGCCCGACGAGGGGCTGACGTCGTCTCGGATCATCCGGCCGCCGCATCGGACTCGGCCGCATCGGTCAAGCTCACCGGCAGGGAACTGGAGGTGCTGCGCTTGGTTGCGCTGGGTCGAGCGACACCCCAGATAGCTCGGGAGCTCGACATCAGCTCTCACACGGTGCTCAACCACATCCGCAACTTCCGCCACAAGCTCGATGCGGCCACCAAGCTCGAGGCAGTCCTCACCGCCATCCGTCTCGGGATCCTCGACTGGACCTAGAGGTTCGGCCGTGGCCAGTCGAGAGTCGGCTATACACATATGGCCGCTTTGAAGGGAGTCCGAGTGACCCGCAAGCCCGACCCGTTCAGCGTCCCGTTCGGGACCGTCTTGTGCGATTGGATGACCACAGCACGAGCCGATGGCGGTCCCTGCGTCTACGGCGGATCGCCCGAGCCGTACAGGGACCTCACGATCAGCCCCGCCGCACACGTGCTGCACTACGGCAGCGCAATCTTCGAGGGCCTCAAGGCCCACCGCCAGAACGACGGATCGCTGGCAATATTCCGGCTCGACAGCCACGTCGAGCGGATGGCCGCCAGCGCGGCCCTGCTGCGACTGCCCCACATCGCCCCGGACATGCTGCGCAAGATGATTATCAACGCGGTGGAGGCCAACTCCGATGAGGTCCCCGATCCACCGGGCTCGCTGTACATTCGCCCGACCCTGATCGGTACCGACCCCGACATCGGCGCCGCCGCCCGCCCGAGCCGCAGCGCGCTGCTGTATGTGGTGAACAGCCCGGTCGGTGACTACTTCAGGGGCGGAATGCGACCGCTCACCCTGCTAGTGGAAACGTCGATGCCCCGCACCGTGCCGCAGTTCGGCATGGTCAAGTGCGGCGCGAACTACGCGATGGCATTGGGCGTCACGCTGGACTCGATGGCGGCGAACGAGGCAGTCGACCAGATACTGTTCGCCACCGGCGGCGACATCACCGAGACCGGCGCCTCGAACTTCTTTCTCGCTGATGACGAACGGGTGGTCACACGGCGCCTGGACGAATCGTTCCTGCACGGTGTCACCCGGGCCTCGGTGATCGAGCTCGCCGAGCACCTCGGCTACGAGGTGCAGGAACGCATGATCGATTCCGACGAGCTGCTCGACTGGGCTGAGCGAGGTGAGGCCTTCCTGACAGGTACAGCCGCGGCGCTGGCGCCCGTCGGCACCATCCTCTACGGCACCAAGACGCTCAGGTTCGGTGACGGCGAGCCGGGCCGCAACACGATGAAGCTGCGTCGAGCGTTCGTGGACATCCAGGTGGGAGCGGCACCGGATCAGTTCGGCTGGCGCACACCGGTCCGCGGCTGAGCCGCCTCTAGCCGCACCAGGACGGCCCGCAAGCACATCCCGAGGATCATCGGTCCCGCAAGCCCTTGCCGTCCAGGATCTTCACGGCGTATTTCGTCGGATCACGTCATCACACGGGAGCCGAAACCATCGGCAAGGCGGGCATCGACCCATTCGCCTGAGCGTTTCAGAACGATTCTCGGACTGGGCCCCTCACAAGTTGACGGGGCGACGAACCCGGCGCCGCTCGTGGCGGCGCCGGGTCGGCTACCTGGCCGGGGCGCTCATCAGCTCAACCGTTGAGACATCGGGAGTAAGCCCGATTTCCTTCATCGCTTCGCAGGCTCGCCGATAGGCGCCTCGCGCCGCGGTGTTGCTCCCGGCCTTCAAGTGAGCCTGGATCAGCACGCGATAGGCCTCGTCGCAGTAGGGGTCGCGGGCGATCAGCAACTCCGCCCGTTCCTGCGCTGAAGCAACATCGCCCTGTTCGAGCAGGTGGTTCATCACCTCGATCTCTGCCTCCACGATCAGCACGTCGAGTTCGTAGCGCCTCTGGTTGACCCACTCAAGCTCGCTGTTCGCGAGGTAGGGCCCATCGATCCGGTCGAGGGAGGCTCGAAGCCGCTGGACGCGCTCGTCGTCGGTCGCGGTTCGGGCCGCGGCCAGTTCCTGTTCGAGTCGGATATCGGTGGCCTCGAAGACATAGTCGTCGGACACCCGGTAAGCGTTGGGCAATCGCCGCAGAGTGATGCCGGTGGCCTTGCGGAGTTGGTGCACGACCTGGCGAAAGTGGTTGCTGGCCCGACGCCGATCACTCTCGGGGAAGAGCTGGAGCTGCAGACTCTCACGGGTCACGCCGTTGGGATGATGGATGAGGAAGCACAGGAGCTCGAGCACCTTCGTTCGGCGGAGCCCGACCGACTCACCGGCCACGAAGATGTCGGGCTGGAACCCGAACGGGTGCACCTCGACGGGGATCGTCCGGCCGGATGCCGGCAGGCGGCGGGACGGAGTGGAGGGAGTGCCGACCCGACGCCATTCGACTGCCTCGGGGTGGCGCCACAGCTGGCGATGTCGAACCGACGGGAAGTCCTCGAGGGCGCGGTTCAGAGCCCAGAAGGCCTTCATCTCCTGTGAGGCCGCGTAGGCGAGGGAGGCAGCCTCGGACGCGAACCCCCTCAACGCCAAGACTCGTGAACGATCAGGGCTAGTTATTTCCTACCAGGTCTATGATTCCGATCGATGGTCGGACGCCGAATCGAATCTGAGGCGCATTTCCCCGTTC
>JAKZWH010000144.1:0-6826 GCA_047515615.1 Acidimicrobiales bacterium
CGATCTCTATACAGGCTCGGGCGGCATGGCACGGTCGCTTCAAGCCGGGGCCGTATGCGTGGACATGAGCACGATCAGCCCGGGCCAAGCCGCCGAGTTGGCCAGTGCAGTGGCTAGCGCGGGGGGCAGCTTCGTCGACGCGCCCGTATCGGGAAGTGTGGCGCTTGCTGAGGCAGGCACCCTCACCGTCATGGCCGGAGGGGAGGCCCGCGATGTCGAGGCGGTGCGGCCCGTGCTCGAGGCTATGAGCGCGCGGATCTTTCACATGGGGCCGGTGGGCTCGGGCGCCACGATCAAGCTTGCTGTCAACTCCATCATCTATGGACTCGGCGAAGCGGTCTCGGAGGCCTTGGTACTATCCGAGGCGGCTGGGATCGAGCGGGCCCGCGCCTACGAGGTCTTCGCCAACAGCGCCATCGCGGCCCCGTTCGTGCACTACCGCCAAGAGGCCTTCCTGAAGCCCGGTGAGGTTCCCGTGGCCTTCCGGATGGTCCTAGCCCAAAAGGACCTGGACCTGGCCCTGGATCTCGCCGGGCGTGTGGGCGCGGCCATGCCGCAGGGCGAACTCAATCGCACGGTGATTCTGGAGGCCATCGAGGCCGGGTTCGGAGACCACGACATGTCGGCCGTGGCACAGTACTTGCGGTCCGAGCGCTTCGAGGACGGTTCGCAGGGGTCAGCCGAGTTGGACGCCGAAAGCGCACCGCAGTAGCGTCCCCCTTCGACCAGAACGGTCCAGGTTCGCCTAGGGGCCTCAAGACTAAGGGGGAAATATAATGAGACTACGGCTTATACCCATGTTGGTAGTGCTGGGGGCGTTCGCGCTCATGGCTGGAGCTTGCAGCGGTGACAGCGCAGAGGAGGAGGCGGGCAACACCATCGTTGCCTTCATTCCAACCACCACCAACACCTACATCGCAGAGTGGGGTCGCGGCGCCCAAGAGAGGGCTGCGGAACTCGGGTACGAACTGATCATCGTCGAGAACAACTTCGACCAGGCGGAGCAGGACACCCAGGTTCAGCAGCAACTCGGGGTCGCCGACGGCGTGGTGGCCTACGTATGGTGGCCTTCAGACAACGAAGCCGGCGTTGCCTCGTTGCAGGCCCTGGCCGACGCCGGAGTCCCGGTGATCCAAACCAACCAGGTTCCCTTCCCCGGCTCCGAGCAGTACGTAGTCGGCTACGCCGGAGTCAACGACGTCCTCAACGGCGAGGTCGCGGCCGACCTTGTGGTCGAAGCTCGCGACGTGATGGTCGCGGGCGGTGCGGAGCTCCACAGCGCGGGCGGCAACGCCATCGTCATCGGATTCGTGGCCGGCTACCAGGCGGGAATCGACCGCACGGGGGCTGCCAGGCCGATCCTCGAGGCCGCGGGCATCAGCGTGCTCGGAGAGGTCGAGGCCGGCTTCGGACCGGCCGAGGGCTACGACGCCACCAAGCAGCTCGTTGCCGCTCATCGCAGCGCCGGGATCGACCTCGTGTATGCCCACAACTCGGCGCTGGCCGAAGGCGTGATCCACGCCCTCGAAGAGGAGGGCTACGCGCCGGGCGACGACATTATGGTCGTCGGGGGCACGTGCCACGGCAACCTTGAGTTCCTGGAGAACGGCAAGGAGTTCGCTACCGGTCTGCAGGCGGCACGGCTCGAGGGCGTCTTCAGCGTCAACACGCTGGACGAGTACCTGACCAGCGGCTCCCTGGCGAGCTTCAACAACTTCATTCCCAACCCGCCGGTGCACAGTCCCGCCTACTCGGACACCAATGAGATCGAGTCGGTGACAGTCGAAGGATTCGGCGTCAGCGATCTTTGCGTGTACTGATCGGTTGCCAACGGTCAACGCCGATTGATTCGATGATCGGACAGCAGGCCGGCTCGGAGGGCCGGCCTGCTGTTTCGGTCCATCGGGCAAGGGAGGCTGCAGCCCGAGCCACGAAAGGACCGCGAACATGACAGCCAGCGACCTGTGCCATGTGGGCATCCTCGTCGAGGACCTCGAGGAGGCCATGGCTCGCTTCTCTGAGATTCTCGGGCTGACGTTCAAGGATCCGGAGATCGCTCATGTCGACCGCTTCGAGCAGGGGACGATCGTCGAGGCGCTCGACCTGCGGATCACCTGGTCGGTTCAGGGACCCCCCTACCTTGAGCTCCTCGAATCGCAAGACAACGACGGTCTCTACGGTCGCGCCCAGGAAGGCCTCCACCACATCGGTCTATGGGAGGACGATCCCGAGGCTCTCGTAGAGCGTCTCAGGGAGTTGGGCATCGGCAAGGAGGCCACTCAATACACGCCCGAGGACCGGATTCTGGCCACCTATACACCGCCCCACGACTTGTACGGGGCGCGCCTCGAGTTCATCGAGTCATCGCGCAAGGAAGGGATGGAAGCTTGGATCGCCGGAAAGGCGTGGCAAGACTGAGCGCGGACATTCTCGCTCCTCCAACGCTCCCCCTTCCGGAGACTTCCTGCAATCCAGCCATGAGACAGGCCCCGGCGTGAGCAGCGGAGACCGTCAGCTCAGCCGAGCCGTACCCCTGCGCGGAGACACCGTGAACTCAGCCGAGCCATACCTGCGAGTCGACGCGGTCTCGAAGACCTTCGGTTCGATACGGGCCCTGGACGGAGCGGACTTCGAGGTCGGCCAGGGCGAGGTGATGGCGCTCGTGGGCGAGAACGGCGCCGGCAAGAGCACCCTGGTCAAGATCCTGGCCGGCATGTACCCACCCGACCAGGGCAGGATCCGTCTGGGCGGCAACGATGTCCAGTTCGGCGGGTCCACCCAGTCCGAGCATGCGGGCATCGCGGTGGTGCAGCAGGAGTTGTCACTGGTTCCCAGTCTCTCCATCGCCGACAACGTCTTCTTGGGGGACACGAGACGCGGGTGGAGGACCTCGCCTCGGGCTCTGGCTCGAGCAGCGATGCCCTACTTGGAGCAGGTCGGTCTGGGAGAACTGGACCCCCGCAGCCCGGTCGAGCATCTCGCGGTCGCGGAACGCCAACTGATCGAGGTGGCGCGGCTGCTGGCGCGTGACGCCAGGGTGGTGATATTCGACGAACCGACGGCGGCGCTCGCGGACCGGGAAATACAGCGAGTCAAGACCGTGGTCCGCTCCCTGCGCGAGCAGCGTCGTTCGATCATCTACGTGACCCACCGCCTCGACGAGGTCTTCGACCTGGCCGACCGGGTGACGGTGTTCCGCGACGGCAAGTCGAGCACTCCGACGGAGACCGGCGCCCTCACCCTCGACCAACTCATTTCCATGATGCTCGGAGGCACGCTGGAGGGATTGTTCCCGGAGCGGGCCACCGCCCCCGGCCCGCTCGTGCTCGACATCCAGAACCTCATTACGGAGAACCTGACCGAACCTGTGAGCCTTGGGGTCCGCAAGGGCGAGATCGTCGGGCTGGCCGGCCAGCTCGGCAGCGGTGCCAGCGATGTGCTGAGGGCGGTGGCCGGCCACCAGCCCATAGTCTCGGGCACGGTGACGGTCTCTGGCAGCACCGTTCCTCCCAACTCGCCCTCGGCCGCCATCCGCTGCGGAATCGGGTACAGCTCGTCGGACCGCAAGCGCGACGGCCTCTTCCTGCAGCGCAGCGTGGTCGAGAACCTGACCTCCCCGAACCTCGACCACGTGACGACGGCCGGGTGGCTGAGACCCCGGGCCGAGCGGTCCATGAGCGACCGCATTGCCGAGACCTTCACCATCGACCGCAGCCGCCTGAGCTCGGTGGCTGGAGCACTGAGCGGCGGGAACCAGCAGAAGATCGCGGTCGGCAAGTGGACCGGACATCCGCTCCAGGTCCTGCTGATCGATGAACCCACCCGAGGTGTCGACGTGGGGGCCAGGGCGGAGATCTACCGCCACCTCCGCACGATCGCCGAGCAGGGCACAGCCATCGTCATCGCCACCTCCGACAGCCAGGAGATTCTGGGCCTCGCCGACACCGTGGTCGCCTACTTCAAGGGGACGCAGGTCAGCGTCCGCCGCCGCGAGGACACCGATTCCCTCCTCCTCACCCGGGAGACCACCCATCCGCAGGAGGCAGCTTGATGAGCCTCGCTGACAGCAGCGTTGCCAAGCCGGCCTGGTCGTGGCGCCGGGCGTCGGTGCCGCTGGCGGTTGTGGGTGCGGTCGTAGGGCTGGCTCTGGTGGGATGGTTGACCACCCCCGAGTTCGTCACGTACCGCAACCTTCAGAGCATCGTGCGCTCGGCCGCCCTCATCGGGATCATCGCCGTGACCATGACCGGCATCACCATGGCCGGCAGCTTCTTCTCGCTGTCCGTGTCCCAGACCGCGGCCATGGCCGCCATCGGTTTCGCCGCCTTCATGAGCTGGGGATGGCCGGTGTGGGCCGCGGTGCTCGTCACGTTCACGATTGCAGCCGCAGTGGGTTCCGCCCAGGGCGGCGCGGTGGCTCTGGGCGGTAACCCGATCGTGGTGACGCTGGCCGTGGGAGCGGTCCTGTTCGGGTTGGGCGCCTGGCTGACCGACAACAAGACGGTGAGAACCGGCACCGACGCGGCCGACTGGATCGGTACCTCCCGGCCGCTGGGAGTCCCTAACCAGACCTGGGCGTTCGTGCTGATCACCGTGATGGCCGCAACCGTCCTGGCCCGTACCCGATTCGGGCGGGAACTGACCCTGGTGGGCGCCAACCGGCTGGCTGCCGCCGCTTCTGGACTGCGCCCCGGACGGACCACCGTCTATGTGTTCGTGGTGTCGTCACTCGGGGCGAGCCTCGCCGGGATATTCACCGCCGCCCAGTTCGGCCAGGGACGTCTCGATCAGTTCGGCGGCGCCGACATCGACTCCATCGCCGCCATCCTCGTGGGCGGAGCCGCCATCCAGGGCGGAGAGGGCTCCGCGTCGAGGACTGCCGTCGGAGCGGTGTTCATCGCCGGCCTACAGAACCTCATGGTCCTGCGCGGCTTCAGCTTCGGCGTCCGAATCCTGTTCACCGGATTGGCCATCCTGATCAGCGTGAGCGCGTTCACTGTGCTCCGCAACCGGAGGCAGATGACATGAGGGCGATCCAACGAGTGGAGCCAACGGCATGGGCCCGCCTCGCCCTCTTCGCCACAGTGTTCTTGGTCTTCTCTTGGAGCGACGATCGCTTCTTCACCACCAACAACGTCTTCACGATCTTCGAGGGCTTCGCCTTCCTGGGCCTCGCCGCTCTTGCGGTCGGTGTGACGATCATCGCTGGAGAGCTCGATCTCTCCGTGGGGTCGGCCGCGGCCGTCGTGGGAATCATCTCTGTGTCGCTGGTAGGAGAGATCGGACTCATACCGACAGTCCTTCTCGCAACCTTGATCGGCACGGCCTATGGCGGCCTTCAGGGCTACCTGATCTATCGCTTGAAGATCCAGTCGTTGGTGTTCACGCTGGGAACCTTGATCGGACTTCGCGGTCTGGCCTTCATGATTTCAGGCGAGAACACCGTGGTCATGAGCGACTTGCGGGTGGCCCAGACTGTGCGCCGCCAACTCTGGATATTCTCGCCGTTCAGCCTGGTCACGCTGGCCTGCTTCGTTCTCGTGGCCCTGCTGCTGGTCAACGCCCGTTTCGGGCGGGAAATCTATGCCATCGGCGGCGGGCGGCAGGAGGCGGCCGCGGCCGGGGTGCCGCTGGTTCGTCCCCTCGTGCTGGCCTTCGCCCTCTCGGGAGCGATGGCCGCAATGACCGGGGCGCTCACGTCGATCAAGTCGGGCAGCGCGGGCCCGGCTGCTTTCGAGACCCTGCTCCTTCCGGCGGCCACCGCGGCGCTGATCGGCGGGGTCAGCCTGCTGGGCGGCAGAGGCTCCGTGTTCGGGATCGCCATCGGCGCCTTGACCCTGCGCTTCATCAACAGCGGGCTGAGTCTGGGAGGGGCGCCCTTCTACATCCTGACGCTGGCCACGGGAATCGTCTTGATAGTGGCGGTTGTGCTCGAGTTGGTGATCGGACGACCCGAGCTGCGAGCTCGCTGGCACCGATGGCGTAGCGAGGGAGGGCTGGGCCTCCGCTCTCGACACCAGCCCGCGGGCTGACGCCCGGCTCGGCGAGCGACAGCCGGCACCCGGCCGCCACCGGGGTCGCTCAGCCGACAGTTGGGCGACCGCTCTCCGCGGGTCAGAATGGGCGGGCAACGGGCGCCAGCCCCGCACCGAGTCGACTGGCGGCAGGAGGACAACATGGTGGAGCTGAGGCCCGGCGCCCGATTCCAGAGCACGGTGTGCGCCACCGAGGTGATCGTGGTCAAGGGCGCGGGCCCGGCCGACCTCACCTGCGGCGGCGCGTCGATGGTGGCCGCCGGAACGGCCGGGCGGGCCGGGGAGCCCAGCGCCGATGCCTCGCAGGGAACGCTTCTCGGCAAGCGCTACGGAGATCCCGACGAGACGGTGGAAGTGCTCTGCACCAAGGCCGGCCCGGGCTCGCTCGCTCTCGACGGTGTGCCGCTGGCCGTGAAGGTGACGAAGCCGCTGCCCGCCTCGGACTGACCGGCCTCTGCCCCGGTGAGCCAGCACCTCATGACCCTGCCCGCCGCAGCGGGGCGGCCGGCTGGCACGGGTGTGCTCCGTTGAACCTCATGATGCTGCTGGAGATGGCGGTCACCGCCATGGGCGACCGAGTGGCGGTGGGGCCACTCGACGGAGGCATCACCTGCGATGGCCTGATGGGCGACGCCGCCGGGCTCGCCGGGCGCCTGCGAGCATCTCGGGCCGAGCGACTGGTGCTGTGCCACGAGCCCGGCGCCGTTCTGCCTGTCGCCCTGTTCGGAGCGGCTTGGGCCGGCGTTCCGTACGTGCCCATCAACTACCGGCTCGCCGACGACGATCTGCGC